>JALZNL010000409.1 GCA_030857715.1 Actinomycetota bacterium
ACAGCCATCCTCCAACCAGGTAGGCCAGCACGGCGTTTAGCAGGGCGTCGGGGAGTATACCGGCTACGGCGTACTCCGCGAGCGGCGGCCCGCCGTAGCCGGCCAGGTTGCGGGCCGTCCATCCCAGAAGGCCGAAGACGGCCACGCTAACCGCGACGACCTGCGAGAGCAGGACCCGCTCCGTGCCCTTGCGACGAACGGCGCTGACCCTCGAGGAGAGCGCCCCGGCGGCGAGGCCGGCGAGCGCCCCGACCCCGAAGAGCCCGCTGCTCAAGGAGTCGAGCAGGATGCCGCCGAAGAACCCCAGGAGCACGGCCTGCAGGTCCCGCAAGGGCGAGACGGCGAAGACGATACCTATCAGGGCGAACTTCGGCGAGACGTAGCCGAAGGTCAGGTACGGGCCAAGCACCGCCTCCAGGAGGGCGGCAACGGCCACGATGATCGAGGCGCGGACGACGGACGGCTGCTCGACCATCCCCCCTCAAGACCCCTTTCCGGCCCAGCCCACGATGACCCTCACGTCCTCCAGGTCGTCCGGGTTCATGGCGGGGTCGACCACGATCTTCTTGAACTGCTCGATGTCCTGGCTTGTGGCGGACTCGACGGTGCCGACGTACAGCCCCGGCGGCTCCAGCAGGTCCCGGCCCGCAGCCCGCCCGCTGGTGACGACGTAGTCGCCCTCCTCGGCCCGGAGGCTCAGGTCCACGTAGTCGACACCGAAGTAGCCTTCGAGGCTCGTCTTGAGCATCCCCTGGCCAAACGGGACGTCCTCCGCGGTGACGGCGGGCGAGACCTCGGAGGAGGCCGGGTCGAACTCGGCTGGCGGCACTATCCTCACCCCGGCGGCGAACATGCGGTCGGTGATGAGCATGACCTGGGCGGTGTGCCTGGAGACGTTCGTCGTGCGCCCGACGAGCGTGTTCTCCCCAACCACCACGGGCTGGTCGTCCTCTATCCCGTCCTCGGTGCCGACGTCGATGACGATCCTCTCGGAGAACTGGTCCCCAACGGGCGCCACGACCCTCGCCAGCGGCCCGTACTCGTAGACGGCCCTCTGCCCCCCCAGCAGCCCCCGCAGGCGCTCGTTCTCCTGCTGCAGCCGCGAAGTTTGCGCGGCGAGCGCCTCGGTGTCGCGCAGCTCGGCGCGCAGGCGTTCCTCCTCGCTGTTGTCGAAGGCGTCGCCGACCCTGTCGGCCGTCTCCCGGATGGGCGAGAACAGGGCGCCGACCACGCCCCGGACCGGCTGCAGGACCTCGGCGGCCCCGAGTTGGACCGTGTGCAGGGGGCCGCACTCGCCCTGGGAGGAGCAGTCCCCCTCCTTCACGTACACGGTAAAGAGGGCGAGGCTCACCACGCAGAGCGCGCAGAGGGCCGCGAACCCGCTCGCCGCGCTGGACTTCCTCCGGCCCATGACGCCTTACGCCGAGGAGAGCGCGCTGCGGTAGAAGTCGATCTCCTCCAGCGAACGCCCGCTCCCGATCGCGACGCACATCAGGGCGTCGTCGGCGACGTGGACCGGGATGCCGGTCTCCCGCCGCAGGCGCTCGTCCAGGTGCCTGAGCAGGGCGCCACCGCCGGCGAGGACCATGCCCCGGTCCATGATGTCCGAGGCGAGCTCCGGCGGGGTACGGTCCAGCGTGTCCCTGACGGCAGCGATGATCGCGTCCACCGGGATGCTTATGGCCTCCCTGACCTCCTCGCTCGTGATCACGATGGTCTTCGGGAGACCCGTCACGAGGTCCCTGCCCCGGATCTCCGCCGACTCCTCTTCCTCCAGCCTGAAGGCGCTACCGAGCTCTATCTTGAGCTGCTCGGCCGTCTGGGTGCCGATGGCGAGCTTGTACTCCTTCTGGATGTAGGTGCCGATGGCGTCGTCGATGTCGTCGCCGGCGATCCGTATAGAGGACTTGTTGACGATGCCGCCGAGCGAGATCACGGCGACCTCGCTCGTCCCGCCGCCGACGTCCACGATCATCGAACCCTGCGCCTCGGTGACGGGAAGCCCCGCCCCGATGGCCGCCGCCAGCGGCTCCTCGATGGTGAACGCCTGCCGCGCCCCGGCCGACTCCGTGGCCTCCTTGACGGCCCGAAGCTCGACCCCCGTCACGCCCGAGGGCACGCACACGACGACGCGCGGGCCGACGAGGGAGCGGAAGATCCGGCGCTGGGCCTGGACCTTGCGGATAAAGTAGGAGAGCATCTTTTCGGTTACCTCGAAGTCCGCGATGACGCCGTCCTTGAGCGGCCTCAACGCGGTGATGTTGCCCGGCGTGCGCCCGAGCATGCGTTTGGCGCCGGAACCCACGGCCACCACTTTATCGGTCTTGCTGTCTATGGCGACGACCGATGGCTCCGAGAGCACGATGCCCTGCCCCTTGACGAACACGAGCGTGTTCGCCGTGCCCAGATCTATCGCGATGTCCCGCCCGAAGAGTCCCCCAAACATTCTCGCCCCATCCGTCCGAAGTTCAGCGCTCCAACCGCCCACGGCGGCTAGAGCATTCCGTGTTCCTTCATACTAAAGTACCCGTCGCCCAAGATCACGTGATCGAGGACCTCTATCCCTATTATTTCGGACGCCTCCACGAGCCTGCGCGTCACGTCCCGATCCTCCCGACTCGGCTCCACCTTGCCGCTCGGGTGGTTGTGCGCGAGCACGACGCCCGCAGCACTCGCCCTTATGGCGGGCTTGAAGACCTCGCGGGGATGGACCAGGGAAGAAGACAGGGTGCCTACCGAGATCGTCGGGTATTCAACGACCTCGTTCTTGGTGTTCAAGAGCACCGCGACGAAGTTCTCCCGGTCAAGATTGGCGATCCGCCCCCTCAAAAGGCCCTCAACGTCCGCGGGTGAGGATATCACGGGACGCCCGGGGTTACGAACCCTTCCAAGCCGCTTTCCGAACTCCACCGCGGCGAGTATTATGCAGGCCTTTGCCTGGCCGACGCCCCTGATCTGGACGAGGTCGTGGACGGTTACGTTGTGGAGACCAAAGAGGTCTCCGTGCGTCGAGATCACCTCGCTGGCGAGCTCGACGGCGGTCTTCTCGCGGTTGCCGATGCCGAAGAGTATGCCGAGAAGCTCGGCGTTGGAGAGCGCGGCCGGCCCGGCCTCCAGCAGACGCTCGCGCGGCCGGAGCTCGGGCGGTAGTTGCTTTATGGTGTAGCGTCGTCCTTCCACGGCTACGGCGGTTATCGGCATTGTAGGTTGCAGGCTTCAGGTCGCCTCGTTGGGAGGCATTGAGGTTTTGAGGGGTGGTGGAGTAGGGCTGACTCGCTCACGCCGCCCCGCTGCCCTCAAGGTTGCGGCTTCGGAGGCCGGGCCGCGCACTGCACCCCTTGTACCTCAATGCCTTAGCTTGCC
>JALZNL010000410.1 GCA_030857715.1 Actinomycetota bacterium
GCGCATGATCTTGCCGCTGCGGGTCTTCGGCAGGTCGGGGGTGAAGATGATCTCCTCCGGCCTCGCGTGGGGCCCGATGCCCTTCCTCACCTGGTTGCCGAGCTCCTTGATGAGCTCGTCGGAGCCTTCGCGGTCGCCTTCGAGGATGACGTAGGCGACGATGGCCTGGCCTTTGTCCTCGTCGTTGCGGCCTATGACGGCGGCCTCGGCGACGGCCTCGTGGGAAACAAGCGCGCTCTCGACCTCCATCGTGCCGATGCGGTGCCCTGAGACGTTCATCACGTCGTCTATCCTGCCGGTGATGGTGTAGTAGCCGTCCTCGGCGCGCTCGGCGCCGTCCTCGACAAAGTACTTGTCGCCGAGGCGCTCCCAGTAGGTCTTGCGGAAGCGCTCGGGGTCCTTGTAGATCGTGCGGAGCATGCCCGGCCACGGCCTGGTGATGACCAGGTTGCCCTTGCCGGCGCCCTCGATGGGATTGTCTTCATCGTCGTAGATGTCCACCGAGATGCCGGGGAACGGACGGGTGGCGCTGCCTGGTTTGGTCGTCGTGAGGCCGGGGAGCGGTGAGATCATGATGCCCCCCGTCTCCGTCTGCCACCACGTATCGACGACAGGGCAGTTGCCCTTGCCGACGTTCTCGTGGTACCACTCCCACGCCCGCGGGTTGATGGGCTCGCCAACGGTCCCGAGCAGTCGCAGGCTGGAGAGGTCGTGCTTCTCCAAAGGCTCCGTGCCCTGCTTCATGAAGGCCCGGATCACGGTCGGCGCAGAGTAGTAGATCGTCACCCCGTGGCGCTCGATGAGCTCCCAGTGGCGGTCGGGGCCTGGGTAGCTGGGCGTCCCCTCGAACTGCACGGTCGTCGCCCCGTTGGAGAGGGGGCCGTAGACGAGGTAGGAGTGGCCCGTGACCCACCCGATGTCGGCCTGGCACCAGTAGACGTCGTCTTCCTTGAGGTCCAGAGCCCACCTGGTCGTGGCCTTGACCTGGGTGAGGTAGCCGCCGGTGGTGTGCACGATGCCCTTGGGCTTACCCGTCGAGCCGGAGGAGTAGAGGATGTAGAGGATGTCCTCGGAGTCCATCTCCTCGGCCGGGCACTCGTCGTCGGCGTCGCCCATCAGGTCGTCCCAGTAGCGGTCGCGGCCCTCCGTCATGGGAGCGTCCTCGCCGCTGCGCTGCGCGACGACCACGCTCTCGATGGAGGGCGTGTCCCCGAGGGCCTCGTCGGCGTTGGCCTTCAGCGGCGTTACCTTGCCGCCGCGGGGTCCGCCGTCCGCGGTCACGAGGACCTTCGCCTCGCAGTCGTTGATCCGGTCGCGCAGGGAGTCCGCTGAGAAGGCGCCGAAGACCACCGAGTGCGGGGCGCCGATGCGGGCGCAGGCGAGCATCGCAATGGCGAGCTGCGGGATCATGGGCATGTAGATGGCGACCGGGTCCCCCTTCCCGACACCTAAGCCCTTGAGCACGTTGGCGAACTTCTTGACCTCGGCCGTGAGCTCGGCATAGGTGTAGGCCTTACCCTCGCCCGGCTCGTCGGACTCCCAGAGGATGGCGGTCTTGTCGCCCCTGCCCTGCTCGACCTGGTAGTCCAGGCAGTTGTAGGCGACGTTGAGCTTGCCGCCGACGAACCACTGGGCCTCGGGCGGGTCCCACTCGAGGACCTGGTCCCACTCTTTGAACCAGTGCAACTCCCGGGCCCTCTCCGCCCAGAAACCCTCGTAGTCCTTCTCGGCCTCCTCGTACACGGAGGCATCGTTGACGTTGGCGTTCCGCGCGAACTCCTCCGGCGGCTCGTAGGTGCGTACTTCGGTCTCCTCGGCCATCCCTCTCCCTTTCCTCGTGTTATGTGGCAGGGCTACGCGACGGGCAGGTACGGCCCCGTTCGGGCCCGTATTCGAGCCCGGGCCGCGGCCTGCGTATCGTCTGCACGGGGTCCCTTTCCACGTCACCCATACTGCCCGTACAATATTACCCATTGCGGCGCCGGTCAATAATGCGGGTTTCGAGCACGGTCCGGCGCGCCGACGGTGGGCGTGCGAGGGCGGGCTTGTGTGAAAATTTTGTTAAACTCTCACGCATTTGCGGCGGTTGAGCAGAGCATGGTGGGCGTGATGAAGCGCCTCAGAAATCTCTTGACGCGGGGGGACTGGATCTACCTCGCCAGCCTCCTCGTGCCCGTCTTTCTCTACAACCTCACCCTCAAGGTCGTGCGCATCGTCACCCGCCCGGACCCGCCGGGACCATTGGGGTTCATAGATCAGGTCCGCTCCGACCTGCTCTTCAACCTCGGGTTCGCGGCGCTCTGGGTCGGCATCTTCGCCGTCGTGAGGGGCGGCTGGCCGCGCCGGGTGGTCATACTTTTATTCCACCTCACGGTTGTGGTCGTGGTCCTCCTGACCACCAGCGCCCACTTCTTCTACACGTCTACGGGATCTACGCTCGATTTGAGCTTCGTGATCGTCTCGATCTCGTCCCTCGGCGAGATACAGGGCGCCATAGGCTCGGAGACGACGCTTTTGCACTGGGCCCTGATCTCGGTAGTCCTGTTCTACGTCCTCGCCGGCCCCACCCTCCTGACCCGCCTGCTGGCCGGCACCTGGCGCCCCTCGGGGAAGGACGCCGCGCGGACGGGCCGCGCGCCGCTCACCGTGGGCCTGGCCGCGCTCCTGCTCTTCTGCCTCTCCGTGGTGCCGAGCGTGACCAACGCCGGCAACGCCTTCGCCCGCGACCCTCTGGCGAACATGGTCGTCAACGAGGTCGCCACCACGGAGGTCGAGGCCACGGTCTCCCCCGAGTCCCTCCCCACGGACACCCGCCTCTCGCCCACCCCGAAGACCGAGAGACGCAACGTCGTAATGGTCGTCCTCGAATCCACCCGCGCCCAATCCACCACGCCGTACAACAAGGAACTGGACACGACGCCGTTCTTAGACGAGCTCTCCAAAGAGAGCCTGATGGCGGAGCGGGCCCGCGCGGTCGTCCCCCACACCTCCAAGGCGCTTTTGGCGACGATCTGCGGGATGCCGCCGCCCCTCGACACTCAGAAGACGGAGTCGGAGCCGGGGATCATTCCCGCCCGCTGCCTGCCGGAATTGCTCGAAGAGCAGGGCTACAACAGCGCCTTCTTCCAGTCGGCTACCGAGACGTTCGAGCGCAGGCCGCAACTCGTCGAGAACTTCGGGTACGACCACTTCCAGGCGATAGAAGACATGGACAAGACGGGCTACCAGAAGGCCAACTACTTCGGGTACGAGGACGAGATCATGCTGGAGCCCAGCCGCGAGTGGCTGGAGGAGAACGGCGACGACGCCCCCTTCGTCACGAGCTACCTGACGGTCACGCCCCACCACCAATACGTGGT
>JALZNL010000411.1 GCA_030857715.1 Actinomycetota bacterium
AGGCCAGGGGGGCGCAGGCGGCCCCCAGGCCCAGGGCGGCTCCTAACTGGACGAACCGCCTCCTCGAAACGCGCCTCTCGCCCAAAACCCGGTTCCGCTCCTCCTATCCTCTAGAGTGTCAAGAGGCCGGTGGCGTACATGATGGCTATCCCGGCGGTGAGACCGCCCACGTTTAGCACCGAGAAGGCCGGCATCTTGGACTCGGCGGACTCCCGCAGGAGCAGTTGCCCGACTTCATAGATGACCAGCGCGAGGGCCCCGACCGCGATGGCCAGAAAGGCGCTCGCGAGCAGGTTGGAGTAGGCGAAGCCCGCGATCCAGGTGCCCAGGATGGCCGGACCACCGCCCAGGAGCGCCAGCCCCGCGAAGTGCCAGAGGCTCGGTCGCCTGTCGTCCTTGAGTACCGGAGCGGCTATGCCCACGCCCTCGGTTATGTTGTGCAACGTGAAGCCGATGACCAGGAAGGTCCCCAGGGCGGCCTCACCGAGGGCGAAGGCGGCCCCGATGGCGAGTCCCTCCCCGAGGTTGTGCAAACCTATCCCGCCGGCGATCCGGTAGGAGGTCGGCAGGCCCGTTTGCTCGCGCCGGGAAAGGAGTCTGGATCCCAGGAGCCCGAACACCACCGTCAAAGAGGCCAGCAACAGCACCAGCGGGACCCCGGAAAGGAAGCCCGGAAGCTCCCCGGCGATCTCCGTGGCCTCGAACAGCGTGTCGAGCACCAGGTAGGCCAAAAGCCCGATCGTGAGGGCCAGCACGAAGTTCATCCCCGCGGTGCCGACCCTGCGCAAAAACGGGTAGAACAAGAGGCCCAGGGCGACCGGGACCACCCCGACGTAGAAGCCGATCAGGGCGTAGCGGCCGAAGTTCTCGCCCGAGAAGCCCGGCGTGAGAACGGCCAGGGGAACCTCCGCCTCGAAGACGACGCCGGTCTCGGAGAGCAGGCCCAAGGCGTACGCCTCCTCCGGCACCCACGGATACGGGATGGTGATCGCCGCCGTCTCGCGGGGACTTATGGTGTTGTCCGGCTCCGCCTCGAAATCCCAGAGAGCCTCGTTGACGGTAACCTGCTCTATGGTCACCGGGTCGGGGCCGCCGTTGGTCACGCTCACGACGAACTCGCCCTCGCTAGGCATCGTCACCCTGTTCACGGTCAGGTCCTCCACGGGCGGGACGTCTTCGCGCCCGATCCCGGAGCCGTTTACCACGATCAGGGCCAGAAGCACCCCCAGCCCCAACAGCGGCAGCAGCCCCAGCATCACCCAGCCGGGGCCTCGCCCCTTCTCCGTGGCCTGCGCCTCTCCCTCGGGAGGCCTCTCGCGGTCCATCTGTGCGTTCCTCTCCTGCCTGTCGCGCTCCATGCTCACTCCACCACCTCGAAGAGGCCCGACCAGCCGAGCTCGGTGAACTCGCTTATGTGGGTGTGGAACATGAACATGCCCGGGAACTTGTAGCGGAACTCCATGATCCCGCGCTCCGCCTGAGCGAAAATCTTGGTGTCGGTGAACTCCGAGGGCTCCAGCTTCGTGCCCGTAGGATAGTAGTCGAAGAAGTTACCGTGGATGTGGATGCTGTTTACGAAGTCGAACTCCAGCAGGTTGGAGATGTAGATCCGGATCAGCTCGTCCTTCTTTATCTTTATCGGGTGGCGGTGGTAGTGGAAGGCGACGGTGTTCGCGGCGTAGAGCTCGTTCGATTGGTCAAAGTTGGTGTCGAAGCCGTTCATGACCATCACCATCTCGTCGGCCTCGGGCCTGCCCTCCTTCGGGTCTATGATGAACGCCGCGTACATGCCCCTCGCGATGTGTTCTTTGAGGGGAAATACGTGGCAGTGGAAGATGTGGGATCCGAAGGGCTCGGCGTCGAACTCGTAGACGAACTCTCGCCCCGGCTGCACTATCTCGAACATGCCGTCCATGTTGGCCGGGTGGATGCCGTGGAAGTGCATGGTGTGGGGATGCGAGCCGCGGTTCTTGAACGTAATCCGTACCCGATCACCCTCGGTCGCCCGCAACGTCGGCCCCGGCACCTGGCCGTTGTAGGTCCACGCCGGGTACATGATGCCGGGCGCGACCTCTATCTCGGCATCTTGCGCCGTCACCTCGTACTCCCTGACGGTCCTGCCGCCTTCTTTACGCTCCTCGCCGTAGTCGAAGGTTCGCAAAAACTCCGTGGGGTCGAAGCGCGAGAGGTCCACGTCCCCCTTGCCCCCGAATCCAAAGTGCACGCCCCCGCCGCCGTGGTCCATGCCCTCCATGCCTGAGTCCTTGCCCTGATTATCTCGGCCCTGACCCTGCGCCGCGCCCGCCCCCAATAGGACGCCTGAGACACCCATAGCGCCTGTAATCCCAGCGGCCTTCAAAAAGTCCTGGCGCGAAACCTTCTGCGAGACCCTTCGAGACATTTCCTTCATTCGCTACACCTCCGTGAAGAATTCCGTTCCCGCCCGCCCGAGCCCCGCTGCCCGCCGGACCAGACTCCCACGCCGCACGCTCTTCGAGCCTCCGCCGTTGACCTCATATCCTTCTCCTTCCATTCTCGTGGCTTGACACATACGCTACGCGCCTATTGGCGGAGCCCTTGACACATACGCTACGCGCCTATTGGCGGAGCCTCTTAGGAACTTCGAGGGATCGAACCGGGAGAGGTCCACGTCCCCCTGGCCTCCGTGCTGCCCCACGTCGCCCTCATGCCCGCCCGCGTCCATCTCCTGCCCGTGGGCCGAGCCGGCGTGGACACCCGCCGCAACGCCGGCAGCGCCCAAAGCGCCCGTAACCCCCGCGGCCCGCAACCCCAACGCGCCGCCGGAGATGCCCAAAGCCCCCGCGACGCCCGCGGTTCGCAAGAAATCCCGGCGCGAGAACCCCTGACCCGGCTCACCGGCCCGCGCCGACTCCACGACGCCCGGCCGGCGTGCGGGTCGCAACAGTACCGCCAGAGCGACGACGAGCGCCGCCTCCGCAAACACCGCGGACAGACCCAGCACCTCCATCCCCTCTACCTCCCCCGCGTGTGGCCCGAAGAACGGGACCCCGGCGGTGCGCGTCACCGTGTACAGGAGGACGAGCGCGAGGTTGCCAACGAGACCGAGGAGCAACAGAGTCCGCCCGGGCCGGCGCAGCAGGACCACACCGTACAACCCCTGGACCACGGCGGCCGACAGGAAGAAGACCCCGTAGCCCCACCAAGCTTCGAAGTGCTCCGGCATCGCCCAAAAGTGAGCCAGCGCCGCAACCAGCGAAAGCGCTCCCGCCAAATAAAAGATCCATGTTCGTGTTGGCATAACAGCCACCTCTCGTTTTTTAGCCTAGGCTTATTTTATATATAACTTTGGCTAATAGTCAAATAGGAGGTTCGTT
>JALZNL010000412.1 GCA_030857715.1 Actinomycetota bacterium
CCTCGCGGTTCCAGTAATCCCCCTGCTGCCGCGCGAAGACCAGCGGGTCCCCGAACCGCGCCCACAAATAGGCCGCGTAAGCCGCAAGACCCGCCGGAACGAGGGCCATGCCGAGCACGCCGCGCAAACCGACCTCCCGCCGGTGCCGGGCCCACTCGAAAAAGAGCGGCACCAGGAGCAAGACGCCCACGTTGCGCGTCGCCGCCGCCAGCGCCCCAAGGAGCCCCGCGACCAGAAAGTCCCGCCGCACGAGCGCCGCCCAGAGGGTGCCCGTCGTCAGCGCGAGAAAGAGCGCCTCTGTGTAGGCCGCGTTCAGGAAGAAGGCCGTAGGGAAGAAGGCGAGGCACAACGTCGCGGCCCGGGCGGCCCGGGCGTCGTAGAGCTTCTCGGAGATCCGGTAGACGAAGAAGAGCGCAAAGAAGGTCGACACGAGCGAGACCAGAACACCCCAGAACGCCGGACCACCCCCGAAAAATATCCCCACCTTCACGAGCATCGGATACAGCGGGAAGAAGGCCGTGGAGGCCGGTTCGCGCTCCCCGTAGCCCTCTGTCGCTATCTCCGCGTACCACGCCCCGTCCCAGTGCGCCCAGTAGTCCAAGAAGCCGACCGGTCCTAGGGGGTCCCCGGCGGGGTCCGCCTGCGGCACAAGGGCCACGGCCAAAGCGCCGGCTCCCATGAACAGCAGCCTCGACAACATGAACACGACGAAGACGAAAGTCCACGCGGACCGGTCGGAGGCGCTTTTGCGGGGCTCCGTGTGGGAGGTGGATCCTTCGGTAGATCTCATCGGAGATCAGGGCCCGGCTCTCGCCGAGCACGAGGAGCCGAGCGCTGAACGCTGGCGGCTCTAGTAGCGGAGAGGCCCACGGCTTATCGCCCACCAGGCGCCGCAGAAGGCCAGGACGGAGATCAAGAATACCATCCCCAGCGTCGGGTACGGGTTGAGGTCGGAGATGCCTAGAGTGGCGAAGCGGGCGGCATCGACGGTGTAGAAGATCGGGTTGAAGAACGTCGCCACCCTCAATGCGTCCGGCAGCATCCCGACGGAGTAGAAGACCCCGCCTAAGAACGTGAGCGGCTGGATGACGATGCTCGTCAGGAACGAGATGTGCTCTATCCTCGTCGCAAGGGCCCCTACCATCGTGCCTAGGGCGGAGAAGGCGAAGGCGGCGAGAACCCCGATCACCGCCAGCAACAACGGGTGCTGGACGGTTATACCTACGAACGGGACACCGACGAGAAAGGTACACCCGCCCATCACCACGCCCCTGAGCGTACCCCCCAGGGAGTAGGCGAGCGCTATCTGCAGGTCGCTCATGGGGCTTATAAGTACCTCGTCTATGTAGCGCTCCCGCTTGGCGTCGAAGACGGACCACGAGGAGTTCATCTGCGAGTTGGTGACCAGGCTCATGAGCGCTATGCCGGGCAGGATGTACTCGAGGTAGGGGACGCCATCTATCTCGCGGATGCGCGAGCCCAACGCTATGCCGAAGACGACGAGGTAGAGGAGGGAGGTCAGGATCTGGGGCAGTATCGTCTGCATCCAGACGCGCGTGAAGCGCAGGACCTCGCGCGAGAGCAGCGTCCTGAAGGTCCGGTCAGTTAGAAGCATCGCCTATGACCTTCATGTAGACCTCTTCGACGTTGGCCGCGTCGTACCGTTCTTTTAACCCGAGGCTCGTCCCCTGCGCGACGATTTCGCCGCCGTCTATGAGGGCTATCTCCTCGCATAGCGCCTCGGCCTCTTCGAGGTAGTGCGTCGTCAGCAGGATCGTCATCCCGCCGCGGTTGAGCTCCCGGACGTAGCCCCACAGGCTGTAGCGCAACTCGACGTCCACGCCCGCGGTCGGCTCGTCGAGGAAGAGGACCTTCGGGTCGTGCATGAGGGCGCGGGCGAACATCACGCGCCGCTTCATGCCGCCCGAGAGCGTGTTCGTCCTCTGGTCCCGCTTCTCTACGAGGCCGAAGCGTTCGAGCAGCTCCGCGGCCTTGTCCTTCGCCTTCTTCTTCGGGACGCCGTAGTAGCCGGCGTGGAAGGTGAGGACCTCCTCGACGGTCAGGAACTTGTCCAGGTTGATCTCCTGCGGCGAGACCCCGATCATGCGCCGCGCCTCCCGAAACTCCGTGAAGGCATCTTTCCCATAGACCTCGACCGTACCGGAGTCCGGCCTCGCGAGGCTGACCACGCTGTTGATGAGCGTCGTCTTCCCCGCCCCGTTGGGACCCAGCAGCCCGAAGAACGTCCCGCCCCCGACCTCCAGCGAGACCCCGCCGAGCGCCTGGAACCCGTTCTTGTAGGTCTTCTTGAGGCCCTCTATCTTCAGCGCCGGCGTGCCGTTCCGGGAAGCGCCGCTCACCCGAGCACCTCCAGCGCGGCCTTCTCCCCGGAGAGCATCGAGCCGTTGATGGACGAGTCTTCGGTGTACTCGCCCGCCAGGAAGAGTCCCGGCGTCCCCGTTCGGTTGTCCGGCAGGCCCTCGTGGATGCCCGGCGGCTGGGCGAACTGGCCGTAGGGGATGCGGCGGAGCCCGAGCGGCCGGAACTCCGCGTCCGGGTACCACCGGCTCACGTCCTCGACGCCCCGGCGCAGGAGCTCGTCGTCCGGCCTGTCGAGCCCGGAGAGGGCCACGGCGTAGAGGAGATGCCGGCCTTCGGGGGCGTAGCGTTCGGAGACGTTGCTCATCTCGGAGGCGTTGTTCACGAAGGGCGCGTCGTCGGCGTTTAGCAGGATCTTCTTCCCGTCGTCAAGCCCGCTCGTCTCGTAGTACAGGCAGACCTCCCCCACCGAGTCCTCCGGGGTCTTCTCCCCGGAAAGCCGCCCGGCAGCGGGCGCGTCCGTCGCGACGACCACCGCGTCGGCCTCGTGCTCCTGCCCGTTCACCGCAACGCCGCGTACCCGGCCGTCTTCGCGCAACAACGTTTCGACCGGGGTATTGAGGTGGACGGCGTTCTCCGGCAGGTGGGAGGCGAGTTGTTTCGAGATCTCACCCATCCCCAGAGCCGGCACGACCGTCCTCCCCGTGGCGAGCATCCTGAAAGTGAACCGGAGGACGCGGGAGCTCGTCGTGAGCGTCCGGTTTAGCGTGATCCCACCGTAAAAAGGCCTGAAGAACGAGTCTATGTACCGCTCGGACAACCCGGAGGACCTCAGGTACTCCAGCGTCGAGACGTCGGCCCGTCCGTTCTCGCGTCCGGCGCTTGTGGCGGTTCCCGGTAGGGTCTTCGCGGCGACGCCCACGGTGCGGAGCTTGTCCCCAAACGTGGCGTCTTCGGAGAGCAGGGTGGGAAGGAACGACTTCGGGTCTCTGACCGGGTCGGAGAGGACGCTGCGCTCGGACCCCCGGTGCAC
>JALZNL010000413.1 GCA_030857715.1 Actinomycetota bacterium
TCACGACGAGTACGCCTTCTACGTGGACAAGTACGTCGAGGCCTATCCGAAAATGAAGGACGTAATGCACGAAATGGTGGACCACGCATCGGAGCGGTCGTCTACGGGATAGCGACCCTCGATGCGAGGACTCAGAGCAGCACCTGTGATCCTGGAGTTCCGCATCGTTCTGGAGGTGGAAAAATCTTGAAGGGTATACGCATCCTGGGGGATCGCCGGACCGAACTGGTCGCGATGGATCGCCCGGAGTCGAGGGGTGGATGGGTGCTCGTGCGCTCCACTATGTCCGCCGTGTGCGGTAGCGACCTGCACATCTACAGGCAGACCGCCGAGCAGGTCGGACACCGGGCGCGGAGAATAGCGGGCCACGAGGCCGTCGGGGTCATAGAGGAGGTGGGATCCGGTGTCGAGAGCCTGAAGGCGGGTGACCGCGTGGTCGTGTACCAGCACTTTGGTTGCGGGAGGTGCTCCTACTGCCGGATCGGCGAGCCGATGTTCTGCCCCGAGCGCCAGACCCTCGGCAACCATGTGGACGGCGCTGACGGGGACCTCGTCCACATCCCGGCGTCGAGTTGCCTGCCGCTGCCGGACGGCCTGAGCGACGAGGTGGGCGCCCTGGTCGCCTGCAACTTCGGCACCGCCTTCTCCGGCGTCCGGAAGCTCTCTGTGGACGGCGGCGACGTGCTCGTCGTCTTCGGCCTCGGGCCGGTGGGCTGCTGCGCGACCATCGTCGCCGCGAGCGATGGGGCGGATGTGATCGTGGTCGACCCGGTGAAGAGCCGCCGGGAGTTGGCGATGACCCTGGGCGCGTCTCACGCCATAGATCCCGCGAACTCGAACACCGGATCGAGAGTCCTCGAGATCACTGACGGGAGGGGCGCGGAATGCTCGGTGGACACCTCTGGGAACCCCGCCGCCCAGGCCGAAGCGCTCGACGTTTTGAGGGCCAACGGTCGGATGCTCGTTCTAGCCGCCACCTCCCCGTGGACGCTCGACCCTTCGCAGCTCTGGCGCAGGGGATTGACGGTGTTCGGTTCCTGGGTCTACGGCCTCGGCGAATACGAGAAGGTGGTTCATCTGGCCGAGAGCCGCTCCAGCGATCTTGAGAGGCTCGTGACCCGTCGCTTCTCCGGGGGAGAGGGGGAGGAGGCCTTCCGGGTGGCCGCCGCCGGGGAGGAGGGGAAGGTCGTGATCGACTGGACCCGTTGACCGCCGTCGCCGCAGGCCATCCTGAGCCGCTTTTAGCCCGTCCCGCACTCACGCTTACGTTTCACCTGTGCCGGGGGCTGTCTGAAAGACGGCTCTATCCTGGGCGGCGAGGCGCCCCTGTGCCGCGAATTGCCGCAGAAGGCGCATGGGACTCTAGGCGAGAAGCTCGAAGCCGAACTACTCGATCATCAGGTCGAGGGTGTTCTCGCTGTGTTCCCAGTGCTACGAGCGGTAGCCTCGGGGCCGGATGCCGAGCCGCCTGTCGGGTGAGCCGAGGGCGAGTTCGATGAGCCTCTCCTCGGTGCCATGTTCGACTTTGGTCGGGTTCTCGTGATAGTAGCAGTGGTGGCCGAACTCATGCCCATCCTCGAGGATGTCCTTGCAGACTTCCGGGAAGGTGTTGATGGCGTGGCCCGGCGTGAAGTCTCCTCGTCTTCGGGTGTCAGTCCTAATGGGTCAATCCCACTTCCCTGCGCCAATCGAGTCATGCGCGCCCACCGGATCACAACCGCCTGGAAGTGACCGCGCAGGTGACGCAACGCGAGGGTAACGCCCTCATCCCGCAGGCGAACCTGACACGCGACCAGATCCTGTTTATCTACTCGGGGGTGAGGCCTCTACCGCACCAGCCCCAGGGCGCCGAAGGCAGCGTTACGCGCAGCCACGTGATCTACGACCACTCGGAGCACGACCCCAGGACGGAGGGTCTCTTATCCATCATCGGCGGCAAGCTAACCACCTACCGCAACCTCTCGCGCCAGACGGTGAACAAGGCCTACAAGAAGCTGGGCACCAGGGCCCCGAAGAGCACCACCGACCGGGTTCCGCTTCCCGGCGGAGCCGTTCGCGACTTCGGGGCGTTCTCCACCGAGTTCGAATAGAGGGGCGGCCTTCCAGGGACGCTCGCCCGACGGCTGCTGAAGATCTACGGCGCCCGTGTCTACGACGTGCTCGCCGAGGCCGCGGAAGACCCCTCTCTAAAGGAGCCTCGCGCTTCGCCCGCCACTGTGGAGACCGATCTCATGGGGTGCGAGGTTCTCTACGCCTTCCGCCACGAGATGGCGCGGACTCTGGCCGATGTCCTGTCCCGGCGCTTGATGGTGGGGATGGGTCCGAATGTCGGCCTGAACGTGGACGAGGCCGCTGCCAAGGTGGCGGTGCGGCACGTTGGTTGGAGCGCGGAAAGAGCCACGCGCGAGGTCGAAGAATACCGACGTTACGTGAAGAGGTTCAAGCCGCGTGCTCTATCCGAGGCGACGTGAGGACACTGGGCGGAGTACAACCGGACTCTCCTACCGAACAATGACTGCTCACAGGGTTCGCCGCCGTCCCAGCCAAGTAGGTGGGTCCTCCGTTCACCCTGACTTGACTGAGAGATCAATATTCAGTAATCTGAATATTGTAGTGCTGTAGTGATCCGGGCAAAGGGAACTGGGACAGGGGATCGAAGATATGCTGAAGCCAGATACTTCGAAGGCTAGGCTCACAGTGCCGCATGAGTTTCGCTCCTCTCACGCCGATGCCAGAGTTCGCCTCCGGGAAAGCAGCCGGGGAGGTCTGAAGTAGTGTCGCCGCATGAAGAATCGCGCATCGTTGCCAGGGCGAGGCACGCTCTCGGAACGGTATCGGTAGATGGAGCGGACGAGCTCGAAGTCGACGAGGTTTCGAGCGAAGTGGTGCGCCTGCACGGCAGGCTCGCCCGCTGGCAGGACGTCGTCAGGGTCGGCCATGCGGTGGCCGGCGAGCCCGGACTATCGAACTTGATCTGTGAGGTCCGAGCGGATGATCAGCGAGAGGGTGAACCTCCTCCTTTGCCCGAACATCCTGTGGGAACCCTGCCCGGGGAAGCGGAGGTGGTTGTCGTCGGCGGAGGGATCGTGGGGATGGCCGCCGCCCGCGGCCTCGTCCGCTCCGGCTACGACGTGCTCGTTCTGGAGGCGGGCGGGGCTATCGGCGGCGGCGCCACGAGCTGGAACAACGGTATGATCCACTCCGGGCTGGATCCCACCCCTGGCACTCTCAAAGCCAGGCTAAACACGCGCGGCAACCTGCTCTGGCCGACCCTGGCGGCCGAACTCGACATCCTCTTCTTGAGGACGGGATCCCTCTTGGCAATCCTGGGCCAGAG
>JALZNL010000051.1 GCA_030857715.1 Actinomycetota bacterium
CATCCGCACCGAGTCCCAGGTCCTCGGCAACCAGATAGCGCCCTGGTTCCAGAGCTTCTTCCTCTTTGCCGGCATGGTGGTCCTCTTCTCGACCAGCATAGGCGTCATGGACTACGTCAGCAGGCTCAGCGCCTCCGAGTTGAAGATCAGTTTCTTCCCCGGCAGCCAGGTCATAACGGAGAGCCGGATCTACTTCACGCTCGCATGGGTCATCGCCATCTCGGGTTCGCTGATCCTCCTGGCCGGCCTCGAAGCGCCGCTCGTGTTGCTGATCATCTCCGCGTCCGGCGCCGGGGTCGTGATGGCCTTCTACTTGGGACTGCTCATCTTGCTCAACACCAGGGTCCTGCCTGATGAGATCAAGCTCAAGGGCTGGCGTCTGGCGGTGATGTGGCCGACCTTCCTCGTCTTCGTGGCCCTTTCGCTCTATCTGGTCTACTACCAGATCGCGACCAACATCTTCGGAGCAGGAGGATAGCGTTTTAGGAGCGGTCGGTGAGAACCGCTAACGGGAAAGCGCGGCCAGGGTGAAACGGCTCTGGCTGCGCTTCCTCGCCTTCGCGGTGATCTTCACCGTCATGATGACGGTGGCGTACTTGCTCGGGTTACTGTAGCGTGGAAAGCCCCGCGTCCCGATAGCCGGTATGGAGCATTACGGACAAGCCTTCTAGCAATACAGATGCAAATGTTGAGTAGCCGGCGGGCCTCCGTCCCCCGGGTCTTCGCGTTCCTCATAGCGGCTTTCAGGACTCTTGAGCCACCGGATCGGCACGGCGCTCGTAGGCATCAGGTTTCGGGCTTCAGGTTTTGAGGGGTTGTAGAGCGAGGATGCCGCGGACATGCCGCTCTTTCGGGCCAACCGTGGCGGCGATGTCGGGCTCTAGGCCGCGTACCGCACCCCTGATGCCTCAAAACCTCAATGCCTTAAAACCTCTTCCCTACACCTAACTCTTCCGCAAGTCGCTGTCAGGCTCACAGGAGTCCCCGGGTGAGTAGGCGCGGAGGACGCCCAGAACAAGGTCGCCTACCATCACGTCTCTTCGTGCGCGCTCGTCGTCAAGGGCGTAGCGTCCACCAGGGCCCAGAAATGACGAGCAGTCCCAAATACGTTCCTTCTACCAGGTTTATCGGTCGTTGGCCTCGGGAGGCGTGAACCAGCGTTGGGCCACGATGGTCGGGAGGATCGCCGTGAGCACGACCACGGTAACGAGCACCGAGAACTGAGTTTGGTCGATGATCCCAGCGTTGAGCCCGTAGAGCGAAGAGATCGTACCGAAGGTGAGTCCGGTGCTCATCAAGAGCGTCGTGTACCAGGCGTCGCGGGGCACGTAGCGGCGGGCAATCGGGTAGACTCCCGCGACCTTGGGCACGAGCTTGACGCCGAGGAGAAGCGCGACAAGGCCTACGTTGGCGACCACGGCGGGCACCGAGATGTTCATGCCGCCCTTGAGGAAGAAGAACGGGGTGAGGAAGGCGAAGGCCACCACCCGGAAGTTCTGTAGCTGAGGGGGATACTTGTGGAACACCCGCGCCACGGCCAGCCCTAGGAGGAAGGCTGGCAGCACGGCTTGGCTCTGGGCGAGCTCCGCGAAGAACATCAGGGTGAGCAGGACCGCGAAGGCCCCCTTGATCTCGGGCTCTATGACCCGGTTGCCGTAGCGTCCGAAGAACCACGCCTCCAGGCGGGGCATCAGGAAGATCGCCGCCGCCGAAACCCCGACGAAGGCCAGCAGCCACGGCGTGGGCCTGACGAACAGCAACGTGAGGGCCAAGACGGTGCCGAGGTCGGTCACGAAGGTGGCGGCCATGATGAGCTTGCCTATCTCGGCCTTGTTCAGGCCCGTCTCGACCAGCACGGCATAGACTACGGCGAGGCTCGTAGTGGAGAGAGCTATGCCTCCAATAAGGGCCGCCCGCGGGTCCCATCCGAGCACCACCTGGCAGAAGCCCCAGACGAACAGAAATGGGGCGAGGAAGGAGACGCCGCCGATCAAGAAGCTCTCCTTGAACTTGGCCCTCAGAAGCCCCGGGTCCACCTCGGCGCCGGCGAGGAAGGTGAGCACGACGCTGGCGAAGGTAGCCAGGAAGTTCAACCACTCAGGCGGGTCTATGCCCAGCACGTTCCCAGCCACGACGCCCAGGACGATCTCGATGATGGCGACGGTCACACCGAGCTCCACGGAGATCATGCTGGCGAGCAGGATCAAGACGCTCAACACCATGGCAACGTACAGCGCGTTCAAGCCGCGCTTCTTTCCAGGGAGGAAATGAGGCTCACAGCGACACCGTCAGCAACGCGGCGACGACGGCAGCAGCGATGGAGAGGAGGGCGGCGACGAGCAGCGTGGCCATGACGCGGTGCGGCACGCGCACCCACCCGGTGGTGTTCAGCAGCGAGATGATTACCAGAACGCTGAAGACGATCACAAGCGCGACGCTCACGACAGCGTACACGTCCAGCGTGCCTTGATCGATCACCGCAGGCCTTCCTTCGTCTGCCGCGACGAGCGATGGCGGGGGACGCTCGGGCCAGTCGCAATGGCCACAACGCGCAACTCCAAGTCGACGCCGTTGGCCGAATCGACGACGGGACTAAAAGCCGATCCTGCATCCCTGGAGCCGTAGGCACCCAGCAGTATCTTGATCGGAAAGACTCTCATCGACACCCTCCTTCCAGCCGGCGGCAAGGAGAGGCCCCGTGCCGCGCCACTACACAGCGTGGACAGGAGCCATCAGGCCGGTTCGGACGGCCGGTTGCCCGCTACGAAGAACGGAGGGCGGGATCCATCGCCCATACGCCAATGAAGGCGGATCGATTGTAGCAACTAAGCGGAGACTGCTCAACGGCGCCTGACAGGGCCACTATCTAGACAGTCTCCTGAAGATATGCGGCCAGGGTGAAACGGCTCTGGCTGCGCTTCCTCACTTTCGTGGTGATCTTCACTGTCCTTATGACGATAGCTGTCCTGTTCGGGCTGCTCGACTAGAGCGGCCCGAGTTCTCCTGGAGTCCAGGCCTGGGAAACCCTCCGCGAACCGGACTTCCCGACACAAATCGCAGAGTTGACACGGAAGAAGCGTTCCAGTAAGTTTCGTCACAACTGCCGGAGGATTCGAGGGAGGTCAATTATGGCGACGGATGAGAGTGGAGTGATGCTCAAGTCTGTGGACTCGGCCGACCCGTACCATCTGACGCCGGAGGGCATCAAGGAACCTCCCACGGGCTGGGGCCAGAGCATCCGCTACCTCGGACCGGGCCTGATCCTGAGCGCCTCCATCGTCGGCTCGGGCGAGCTCATCGCCACGACCACCCTCGGCGCCCAGGCGGGCTTCGCCATCTTGTGGATGGTCATTTTCAGCACCGTGGTCAAGGTGGCGCTGCAGATAGAGCTCGCCCGCTGGACCATCCTGACCGGCGAGCCGGCGCTCACCGGCTATAACAAGGTGCCGCCCAAGTTCGGCCCCATCGGGTGGGTCAACGTTTTGTGGACGTTGCTGGCCCTCTCGAAGATACTGCAGATCGGCGGCATCGTCGGGGGCGTGGCCATAGCCCTCAGCGTGTTGTTCCCGATAGGGGGCGACCCGCTGGGGTTCACTTCCACCCTGATCTGGACGGTCATCGTCGTCGTCGGCAGCATAGCGGCGCTCTACTCCAACAACTACAGCCTCATCGAGCGCGGGGCCGTCCTGCTGGTGGTGACCTTCTCTGCCATCACCATCCTCATCGCCCTCGGCCTGCCGTTCACGCCGTTCGCCTACGGCGCGGACGACATCCTCGGCGGCCTCACCTTCGCCATCCCAGCCGGGGCTTTGGGCGCGGCCCTCGCCATGTTCGGCATCACAGGCGTCGGGGCCGACGAGATCACCTTCTACACCTACTGGTGCGTCGAGAAGGGCTACGCCCGGTGGGTTGGCCCGAACGACGGGAGCGAGGAGTGGGAGCGGCGGGCGAACGGTTGGATCCGGGTGATGTACAAGGACGCTTTCATCTCCTGGTGTATCTACACCTTCGGCACGCTGGCCTTCTTCGTCATGGGCGCCGCCGTCCTCCAGCCGCAGGGCCTCGTGCCAGAGGGCAACGAGATGATCACCACCCTCTCGCGCATCTACACCGACACTCTGGGCGGATGGGCCAGCATCCTCTTCCTGGTCGGCGCCGTCGCGGTGCTCGGCTCGACCCTGTGGGCCGCGATACCGAGCTGGTCGCGGATGTGCACGAACCTTCTGGCGACCGTGGGCGTCCTGGACTGGCAGGACGCGCCGACCCGCCTGCGTTGGATCCGCATCTTCACCGTGGCGCTGCCGATAGTCTGGGGCGCCGCCTACCTGTTCATCCAGTCGCCGGTGCTCATGGTCCAGATCGGCGGCGTCATGACCGGCATCTTCCTGCTTGGCGCGGTGGTGGCCGTCTGGTACCTGCGCCGGACCGAGATCGACCCCAGGCTGCGTGGAGGCGGCCTGTTCAGCGCGGCGCTGATAGTCAGCAGCATCGCCATCGTCTTGCTTGGCGTCTACTCGGCCCTGAGCGTCTTCGGCCTCACACCCGGCGCGTAGAGGTTTCAGGCATTAGGAAAAGCGTCCCGGGATGGCCCTGGCCGCCGACCCGACCCGCGACAAGATGGATCACCCTTGTGAACTCCGCCGTGGGTGGACCTCCACCCGGCGTCGGGCGAAGACGACTCGTACCTCTCCTGTCGCAAACGCTGTCGGCGGCCAGCTTTCAGCAAGACCAAAAAGCTGATACCTGAAAGCGGAGGCCGAAGGCCGGAGCGGGCTGATACCTGGTGCCGCGGTTTTGCGGAAGAAATCTTCCACAAAACCGCTTTGGTCGTCTAGCCTACCAGGATCACGTGCACGTCCCCTGGCCCGTGCATCCCGACGAAGAGCGACATCTCGATGTCCCCTGACCGGCTCGGCCCGGTGTGGAAACAGACGTTGGCCGGCAAACCGTCGGCCCCGCCCTGGGCGTACTTCTCGATAGCCTCCGGCACGGTGCACAGGATCTTCTCGACCAGGACCACGGCAACGTAGGTCGGCGGCAACAACGTCACCGACCGGCCCATCCCCGGCCCACCTTCAAGGACAAGGGTCCCCGTCTCCGCTATCGCCCACGCCGCCGTGGAGAGACCTATGTCCGCCCGTCCGGCCACCTCGCGAAAGTCTTCGAGGCCCCGCCACACGGCGACCTCGACGTGGGCTTCCTCGAGCGGCCCGTCAACGCCGAGCTCTTCCAGCTCCTCTACGTCCCACCGGAGGAGCAACTTCGCGTCTCTCTCGCGGACCAGGGAGACAATGTGATCCCGGGCCTCTTCCAGGTTTCCGACCCGTACCCCGTGTCCTCCGAGGGCTTCGAGCTCTTCGATGAACCGGGACGGCGGATCTTCTACGGACGGGCTGTATTGGGGTTCGTCTTTCGGGGTCCAGGCGACGTCGGGGGCGTGGGTCGGCTTGTAGCGTCCCCGCTGCGTGCGGTGACGGACCTTCTGCAAGAACTCGGCGCGGTCGGCCACGCTAGATGCCCTCCTTCCATAGTTCTCGGAAGGACTTCGGGGCAAGAGGCGGGAGGTCCCTGGTGTTCGTCCAGGCGCCAAGAGGACCGGGCATCGGCCTTATGGAGCCGTCCTTTTGCGCCGGCTTCTGGGCCAGGCGGGCCGCTTTCGAGCCGATGTTGTAGAGGGTGGGGCTGCTCATACCCTTCTCGAAGCCCTTGAAGGCGATCTCCTGCGCCTTGCCGGCCAGCCCCTCGTCCACCTGGCGGTTGCGGAGCTTGAGGAGGAGGTCGTGGAGCGGGATGCCGACAGGGCACGCCTCCCAGCAGGCCCCGCAGAGGCTGGAGGCGTGGGGCAGGTCCTTCGCCTCCTTGCCGCCCTTCAGGAGCGGGGTGATGACGGCGCCGATGGGGCCGGAGTAGGTCGAGCCGTAGGCGTGGCCGCCCGTCTGGCGGTAGACGGGGCAGACGTTCAGGCACGCTCCGCACCGGATACAGTAGAGCGCCTCCTCGAACTCGGTGCCGAGAAGCTCCGAGCGGCCGTTGTCCATGAGGATCAGGTGAAACTCCTCGGCACCGTCGATCTCGCCCGGGCCGCGCGGCCCCGTGACGAAGTTCGTGTAGACGGTGAGCTTCTGGCCGGTGCCGCTCCTCGCCAGAAGCCGGACGAAGACGGAGAGGTCCGCAAAGCGCGGGACGAGCTTCTCTATGCCCATGACGACGACGTGGACCGGCGGGACGCTGGTGACGAGCCGGCCGTTGCCCTCGTTCGTCACCGTGGCGATGGTGCCCGTCTCGGCGACCCCGAAGTTGGCGCCGGTGATGCCGATGTCCGCGGCGAGGAACTTCTCGCGCAGCCTCTCGCGGGCGAAGGAGCCGAGGGCCTCGACGTCTGGGGGGAGCTTCTCGCCGGCCGTCTCCGAGAGGACCTCCGTTATACGGCGCCGGTTCATGTGAAGGATGGGGCCGACGATGTGGGAGGGCGTGTCGCCGGCGAGCTGGGCGATCCACTCCCCGAGGTCCGTCTCCACGATCTCGAGGTCCAGGTCCGCGTAGTCCTCCTCGAGCCTCCTGTTGAGCTCGATCTCCTCGGTCGCCATGCTCTTGGACTTGGCGAGCACCTTCGCCCCGCGCCGCCGCGCCAGATCTCCGATGTACCGCACCACGTCCTCGCCGTCTTCCGCAAAGAACACGTTGCCCCCGCGCGCCTCGACGGCGTCGGCCATCTGCCCGAGGTACCGATCGAGGTTCGCCATCGTCTCCTGCTTTATGTGGTACGCCAGCTCTCTCAGCTCCGGCGCCTCCGGAAGCGCGTTCAACACGGCGTTGCGACCGGCCACGGACTTGTTGGTGAACAGCTCTATGGAGTCGTGGAGCTGTGCGTCAGCCACGGCGTTTTTCGCCCTGGCGTTGAAGCCCTCGACGGGGCTCGCGATGCCCTCGCGGCGCCTGTCATCGGTGTCGCGCCGGCGGGCCGGCTTCTCTGTCTCCAAACCTATCCCCCGTTTCCGTCGAGCACCTGGGCGAGGTGCAGCACGCGCGTTTGGTGTCCCGTGCGGTCCAGGCGTCCCTTCAGGTGCATCAGGCAACTGGAGTCGCACGAGACGAGCGTGTCGGCCCCGCTCTCGTCCAGCGCCTTTATCTTCTCGTCAGCCATCGCCACCGAGACGTCCGGCATCTTTACCGAGAACGTCCCCCCGAACCCGCAGCACAGCTCCTCGTTCCGCCAGTCCAGAAGGTCCAGGCCCTCGACGTTGCGCAAAAGCTCCCGCGGCTCCTCCAGCACCCCGAGCTCCCGCCGCTGGTGGCAGCCGGTGTGGAACACGGCCTTGCCACCGAGTCTTGCGCCGAGGTCGTTCACGCCGAGCACGTTGACCACGAAGTCCGAGAACTCCCTGACGCGCGGGGCGAGATCCTCCGAGCGCGCCCGCCCGTCCGGGTTCTCGTCGAAGATAAAGGGGTAGTAGTGGCTGACCATCGTGGTGCAGGAGCCGGAGGGTGAGACGATGTGATCGTAGTTTCCGCCCTCGAACACGTCCATGAAGTGGCGGGCGACGCCGCGGGCCTCGTCGAAGAAGCCGGAGTTGAAGGCGGGTTGGCCGCAGCAAGTCTGGCCCCGCGGGTAGACGACCTCGACGCCGAGTCGACGCAGGACGCGCACCACGCTCACGCCGACCTCCGGGTTTATTAGATCCACGTAGCACGGCACGAAGAGGGCTACCTTCAAAGTTCACGACCTTTCCACCGTAAGACTCTCCCATGCCAGTATAGCAACGAAGACGGGACGGTCGGCTTTCGGCGGTCGGCCTCCGGTTTTTGCCGGGGGCCGATTGCTTTAGAATGGTTTCGGGCGAGGGGATCGCCCGGGAGACGGAGAGGCAGGCGCGTCCGCGGGGAGGCTCGTTGCCGCCAGACGAACCGGAGGTAGGAGAAGGTGCAGACGGAGAGGCCGGTCTACGAGGAGATAGAGGAAATCCTGCGCGGCGTCGAGTTGCCGCGGGTGGCGCTCGTCGAGCAGGTCTCCGGCACGCCGCCGGAGCTCGGAGACCTGCGGGGGGCCGTGCGCGAGGCGCTGCGCGAGGTGGAGCTCCCGACCGGTTCGGTGGCCGTCGGGGTCGGCAGCCGCGGGGTGGCCCGCATCGACGAGGTGACAGCGGCCCTGGTCGAGGCGCTGAAGGAGGCCGGGGCGGAGCCGTTCGTGGTGCCGGCGATGGGAAGCCACGGAGCCTCCAGCGCCGAGGGGCAGGCCGAGGTCTTGAGGCACCTGGGGGTGAGCGAGGAGACCGTGGGGTGCCCCGTCCGGGCGACGATGGAGACGGTGCTCGTCGGGGAGACGCCCTCGGGTGTTCCGGTCCACGTGGACAAGAACGCCTACGAGGCCGACGCCATAGTTGTCATAAACAGAGTCAAGCCGCACACCGCCTTCCGCGGCACGGTCGAGAGCGGGCCCACGAAAATGCTCGCCATCGGCCTCGGCAAGCAGAAGGGTGCCCACGCCGTCCACTCCGCGGGGTGGGGTGAGATCCACCGCACCATCCCCGAGGCAGCCAGGGTCATGGTGGAGACCGGCCGGTTTGCCTTCGGCCTCGCCGTCGTCGAGAACGCCGACGAGGAGCCGTGCAAGGTGGCCGCCATCCCCGCCGGCCGGTTCGAGGAGGCCGAGGCGCCCCTTCTCGAAGAGGCCAAGCGGAACCTCATCCGGCTCCCGTTCGGCGAGCTGGACGTGCTGGTGGTGGACGAGATCGGCAAGAACATTTCAGGCGACGGCGCAGACCCCAACGTCACGGGCCGCTTCGCCACCCCCTACGGCGGTGACGAAGTCCCGCACGTGGAGCGCATGGTCTTTCTCGGCCTCACAGACGCGACCGGCGGCAACGCCACCGGCCTCGGGGCCGCCGACGTGGTTACGGAGCGCCTCGCGGGCAACATAGACCGTTCTTCCACCTACATGAACGCCCTCACCTCGACCACCCCATCGGCCGCCAAGACCCCGATGATCATGCCGGATGACTGCATGGCTATAGCCGCCGCCATCACCATGTGCGCCGGCATAGACCCGGCCGGGGTCCGGCTCGCGCGCATAAAGAACACCCTCCATCTGCGCCGGCTGTGGGTCTCCGAAGCACTCCTGGACCAAGTAGAAAAAAACGATGACCTGCGCGTCGTCGAAGGACCGCGGCCCATGCGTTTCGACGAGTACGGCACGCTGGCCTGAGACAGCGGCGAGGCGCGACCACGCAAGCCCGGCGTAGGGGCGTTGATCCAAAACCGTTCCTGATCGGTACAGGTAGTAGCAAGAAGCCGAACGTGGAAGGGTAACCATGATCCAGGAACAACAACAGGTGCGACAAGAGTCGGGGCCGCGCAGCAGCCGGGCGCACTGGCTGTTGGAGCTGGCCGGCATAGGGGCCTTCGCCGTGCTGGCGGCCCTGATCGGGGGCGAGATCTACCTCGGGGTTGCGGCTTTCGGCTACGCGTGGCTCCTGCCGGCCGTCGCAGTTCTGGCCTACCTCGCGGCTGACCTCGCCTCCGGCTTCGTCCACTTCCTCGCGGACAACTTCGGCTCGGAGGAGACCCCGATCCTCGGCCCCAACTTTATCGAGCCTTTCCGGGACCACCACGTGGACCCGAAGGGCATCACGCGCAACGACTTCGTGGACAATAACGGGAACAACTGCCTGGCCAGCGCCCCGTTCATGCTCCTCGTCTACCTCTTCGTCCCCGTCGCCGCGGCGGCCTGGGGCTACCTCTTCGGCGCGTTCTTCCTGATGGTCTGCCTGGCCGTCTTCCTGACAAACCAGTTCCACAAGTGGGCACACATGGACACGCCCCCGGGCTGGGTCGTCCGGCTCCAGGGGTGGGGCCTGGTCCTCTCCAAAGAGCACCACGACGTCCACCACGAGAGCCCCTACGATACCTACTACTGCATCACCGTCGGCGTCTGGAACCCCCTGCTCGACCGGCTCCGCTTCTTCGAGCGGGCGGAGCACCTGATCCGTCGCACGATACCAGGCACGGACCCCCTCCTCCGCTCCGAGCGAGACGGAAGCCTGAACGGGTAGAGGCATCAGGTTTCGGGCTTCAGGATTACGTCTGCGGGAACCACGGTCGAAGACCTCACGGTTCAATCGATCCGAAAAACGCCGCAGGCCTCGGCAACACCAGAGACCTGACGGCTGAAACCTGAAGCCCGAAGCCTTTTATCGACTCACCTCCGGCTTGTTCGAGCAGCTCGGGTCGAGGACGGCCTTGACGTCTTCGTCGTCGAGGTTATCCTGGGTGACGAGGGTCGAGCCGGTGTCTATGTCTTCCAGTTGGGCGTCGTTGCGGA
>JALZNL010000414.1 GCA_030857715.1 Actinomycetota bacterium
CGACGCCTGTTGCGGCGCCTGCGCCGACGGCGCCTCTTGCCCCCACCGGAGTTGCTGCTCTTGCTGCCGTCCCGAGCGCTGATCTGGGCCGGGGCCATCTGCGTGAACTTCGCCATCTTCTTCGCCTCCTGGGTCGTGGTACTACATCAACCTTACGAACCCTATGATGCCGCCCGGACGTTGGGCTGCCATTAGAACCGGGTTAGGGTCCTCTCATTTGCGAAAACACGAGGGAGGTCCGACGAAAGAAGCCCCGAGTACCCCGTAGACGGGCGGGCCGGCGGTCTGCTTCGGAGACCGCCGGTCGCCGGAGGGCGACGCCATCACTGCCGGGCTAGCGGCACGCACACTATGCCGGGGAAGATGGCGGGGTTTGCTGGGCACGGTTTCACGTTCGGCCGCCGGGGCGCGGTTTATACTCCCCGGACGGTCGATGGATAGGCGGCAAAAGAGGTGCATGAACTTGACAGAGACCTCCGAGACGGCCCGCGGAAGAGGGCGCTAGGATGCGCTACGATAGCGTCTTTCTGGACGTAGACGGGACGTTGCTCTGGGTGGATCTCGATGTAGAGGGCTACGTCGAGGACCTCTCTCCATACGCCGACGGCAACGGTGGGTTGACGACGGCGAGGGCGGCCGGGCCGATGTGGGGGAGTTTGCGGCGGCACATCCAGCAGAATATAGAGCACCGCACCGCGGAGGAACTCGCGCGGTTCAAGCGCCGCAACGCCGAGCGGACGGCGGGGGAGTTGGGCGTCGCGGCCCCCTCAGACGTCCTCACAGAGGTGGCGGAGCGCAGGATCTCCTTCAACCCCTACCCGGAGTCGGTGGAGGTCCTGGAGGAGCTGAAGGATTTGTCCGTCCCTCTCTACGTAGTCTCTAACTGGGACATAGAGCTCGAGAAGGTCCTCGAAGACCTCGGCTGGACGGGCTATTTCGACGGCATCGTCGCCTCCGCGATGCTCGGCGTGGAGAAGCCGCGGCGCGAGATCTTCGACGAGGCGCTGCGCCTGGCCGGCATCCCGGCCGAACGGGCGGTCATGGTCGGCAACGACCCCGTCTCCGACGTCCGGGGGGCCTTCGAAGCGGGCGTGGATTCGGTGTTCGTGGCCCGCAAAGACTGGGAGGCCCCGGAGGCGACCTACGTTCTCCCAGACCTCCGCGGGCTGCCTGGGATCGTGCGGGGCTAGCGGGATGGGGGAGAGTGCGTTCGACGGACCCCGCATCGAGCGGGCCGTGCGCGAGATCCTCGCTGCCCTCGGCGAGGACGCGACCAGAGAAGGTCTCCGGGAGACGCCCGCCCGCGTGGCCGAGGCCTACGCCCGGCTCTTCTCCGGGCTCCACGAAGACCCGCTCCGCCACCTCGACGTCTCCTTCGACGAGGCTTCCCGGGATCTCGTCCTGATGCGCGACATCCCGATAATCTCCATGTGCGTACCGGGTAAGCAGCACGTTAACGCGGTGTCGGGTACCAAGCGGGCTTCCGAGATCAGGGTACATGATGAACTGTGGACCCTGGACAAGGGCTTTCTTGCCAAGACCCGAGTCGCTCGGGTTACCGCCCACAAGACTTACGATGTTGTAGTTCTTCGTACCACCGGAGGCAGCATAAAGTTGACGGGCGACCATCCGGTAAAGACCGAGAGGGCATGGTGCCAAGCGGCCGATTTGTTGCCCGGAGATCGTGTGGAGTGGTTTCCGCCGAGAAGGCTCTGCCGCGAGGCTTTGCAACCTGTTACAGGTTACGATTTGGGATACCTGATTGGGGCCGTGGCTTCGGAGGGAAGTATCCAGGATGAGCGTCGGATCTCGGTTGTGGTTGGCAACCGCGGGTTTGCTGAGAAGGTGGCAGCGGCATGGCGAGCGGCTTTCTCGATCAACGCTTCCGTAGAGAACGTAATGGTCGACTCTGGATTCTTAAAGAGGAAGATACCGATGCACCGCGTACGTGTCGTCTCCGGCTACGCGGCAGAAAAAATCTCCGGTTGGTTGAAGCTTCCACGTGGATGTCGAGACAAGACTAGGAGTTTTCGATTTCCCTCCGTAGTCACCACTTCGCAGGAGATGACGCAGGGGTTTTTGGACGGCTACGTGGACGGCGACGGTTCTCCCAACGGTAACGGACACCGCATCTTCACAGCCAATGGAGATTTTGCGCGCGAGCTCGCAGAGTACCTGCAAACGCCTGTAAGGCGTGGCAGAGGCGATATCCGCACCGTCCAGGTGTCGTCGCGGTGGCACCAAGCCGGTTGGCTAGGTAAGCACGGCTTCAGGCAGCAATCTGAGTGGTACATTCCGTACGATTCGCGATATGTTGAGGTCGAGACTGTCGGGCACACGCCACGTTCCACCAAGCCGTACACCGTCTATTCGTTCAAGTGCGAGCCCCACCCTACCTTTCTTGTCGGAGGCCATCTCACGCACAATTGTGAACACCACCTGCTGCCCATGATCGGGCGCGCCAGCGCGGCCTACCTCCCCGCAGGCCGGGTGGTCGGCTTCTCCGAGATAGTCCGCCTCGTCGAAGGCTACGCCGCCAGGCCCCAGATCCAGGAGCGCCTCACCGCGCAGGTTGCCGACGCCCTGCACGAGGGCCTCGGCTCCGACGGCTCGCTCGTCGTGGTCGAGGCCGAGCACACCTGCATGGCGGCCACCGGCGCCTGGAAGCCCGGCACGACCGCCGTCACCTCCGCCGCACGCGGCAGCTTCACCGAAGACCCTGCCCGCCGGGCCGAGGTGATGGCCGCGATAAGCTAGAGGTTTCAGGTATCAGCCGTCAGGTGAAGTCGTCCCGCATCGCAACCGGGGTCCGGACAACGATCCGAACGCACTTTCTGAAGCCTGAAACCTGTGGCCTGTAGCCTAGTCAGTTACTCGGCCACTTTCGCGGTCTCTCTACCCGGGATGCCGGCGAGGGCGGCGCCTGCTATGCCGGCCTCGTTGCGCATCTTGGCGGTGACGAACGCCGTTCGGGCGGTGAGGTGGGGGAAGAACTTCTCCGCCTTCTTGCTGATACCGCCGCCGACGACGATGAGGTCGGGCCAGAGGAGGTCTTCGATCTTGTGCAGGTACTCGTCGAGGCGTTCGGCGTACTGCTTCCAGTTCAGATCCTCCCGTTTGCGGGCGCCGTCCGCGGCGCGGTGCTCGGCGTCCTGGCCCCGGATCTCGATATGCCCGAGCTCCGTGTTCGGGACGAGCCGGCCCCCGACGAAGAGGGAGGTACCGATGCCGGTCCCGAGCGTCAGCATGAGGACCACGCCCTCGACGCCCCGCCCGGCGCCCCACCGCATCTCGGCCAGGCCCGCCGCG
>JALZNL010000052.1:0-2507 GCA_030857715.1 Actinomycetota bacterium
CGGCGCAACCGCCCGGCGAGCCGGCCGTGAGGAACGGGAGTGAGCAGGACCTGATCCTCGCCCACCAGGGACGCCCGGCTGACGGCTGTGTCGTCGCTCAACACCTTCATCGCTCCTCCATTCAGTCCTTGTATCACCACTTGCAACAACGGACCGTAACGCAGGGCTACCAGGCGACGCATCGTTCAGAAGAGTGATCTTTGCGGAAAATTCCTCGACCCTCTGCGGGATACGACTCCGCCAACGGTCGGGAGCCAAAACCTGCCCCCAAGCCTGACGGCTGAACCCTAAACGGCTATAAACGCCTTGTCCCTGCCCGCGTACAGCTCCAGGCTGCTCGCTATGGCCTCGGCGACCGCGGCGGGATAGTAGGGATCGGTGGCGAGGTCGAGCTCTTTGGGGCTGGTGAGGTGCAGGGGTTTGAGGACCACGGCGGGGATGTTCGTCTCGCGCAGAATCTCGTAGGAGCGGCCGAACTCGCCGATGTCACACGTTTCGAGCGTCCGGCTGACGCCGCGTTGGACGTAGGTCGCGGCCATCTGGCCGCGGTGGGAACGGTAGCCGAGGCGCTCGAAGTAGTAGGAGGCCGTGCCGCAGGCGGAGGGGGTGTGGTGGGCGGCATGGTGGATGGAGACGATCATCTTCGCCCCCGAGGAGTTGGCGAGAAACGCCCGGTCCGCCGCGGAGACCTCCTCGTCCTCGCTCCTGGTCAGCAGGATCTCCCTTGCCGGCAGGATCTGGGCCAGCTCGTGCGCCACCGCGAGGTTGATGTCGGCCTCGGAGAGGCCGCCCCTGGCGACGTGCCCCCTGTCCCTCCCGCCGTGGGCGGCGTCCACGACGATGGTGCCGGAGAAGAGGTCCTCGGGGAAGTAGCCGCCGCTCTTGTCCGGGAGCTGGTGGGTGCCTAAAGTCTGGGTGGCGTAGGTGTTCAGGGTCTTGAAGACGGCGGCGTCGACGACCCCGTCGTCCTGGAGGCCCGCGTTCTTCTGGAAGTCGCGGACGGCGCGGGCGGCCCTGGCGTCGAAGAGGCCGTTGACGGAGCCGGGGTCGAAGCCGAGGTCATTGAGCATCCGCTGGAGCTCGGCGACATCCGTGCCGCGGAACGGGGGTTGGCGCAGGTAGAGGAGGCGACCGCCCGGGCGGTAGTCCGCCTCGACGACCTCCCGCCAGGTGATCGGGCCGACCAGCCCGTCGGCGAGGAGGCCCAGCGACCGTTGGAAGTCTTTTACGGCAAGCTCGGTCCTCTCGCGGAAGACGCCGTCGATGCCGCGGTTGCCGAGGCCGAAGCCCAGGGCCTGGAGGCGGGTTTGGAGGTCCACGACCTCCCGTCCCCTATCTCCCCTCCGCAGCGTTAGCGCGTGCTGGACCGTTCTACCTTTCGTCCCGGAAAAGCGGCTAAAGCCGGGGCGCCGGGCGTCCTCTCGGAACCCGGCGCCCCATGAAACCTACCGGCTCTTAGGCTGGCTAGTTCTCGACTGTACCCAAGACGTCATTACCTTCAAGAATAAGGTAGTCGTCGCCTTCGAGGCTGATCTCAGTGCCCGAGTACTTGGCGAACACGATGACGTCACCTTGACTAAAGTCGAGCGGCACACGCTGACCCTTGTCATCTAGCTTGCCTTCACCGACTGCCACGACCTCGGCCGTCTGCGGCTTCTGCTTGGCTGTGTCGGGGAGCACTATCCCCGATGCCGTCTGCTCCTCACGCTCGACGATCCTCACGAGCGCTCGATCTCCCAAAGGTTTGAAGTTCATCTCTGCGACCTCCTCTTCTCTTCCGAATTTTCTACGACGCCCGGCGACGCCGGGGTCCGCGGGCCTCTCGCGTCAGGGATTCTAACCGTGAGGCCCCCTCCTTACAATCAGGGGCCCCCGGAGGTCGTGCCTACAGGCCGAGCCGCGCCGAGAGCTGGGGCTTCGGCAGGGCGCCCACGGCCTGCTCCTTGACCTCGCCGCCCTCGAAGCGGGCGATGGTGGGGATGCTGGAGATGCTGTAGCTCATGGCCGTCTGCGGGTTGTCGTCCACGTTCAGCTTCACGAACTGCACGTCTTCGCGCTCCTCGCTCATCTCTTCGAGGATCGGCGAGATCCTCTTGCACGGCCCGCACCACGGCGCCCAGAAATCTACTATGACCGGCCTCTCGGACCGCAGAACGTCGCTCTCGAACGAGGCGTCCGTTACCTCGGCAACCGCCATGATCCCGTACCTCCATCTAGCGTAAAGTAACTTCGACCCGGCCATTCTAGCACGATGAGAAGAGCAGTCAGCCTTCAGCAATCAGCCTTCAGCCAGGGACGTGACAGGCGCGAATTTATGGCAAATACACCCCACAGACGAACCGCCGTATCCTCCGCGGACAGAGGCCTTCGCTCGATCACGAGAAGCCGACCTCTCTTACTCTAGATCCGGCTCTTCTGGAGGGTGCGGTCCAGCAGATCCACCTGCACGGACTCGGCGAGCTCTTCCGCCCGGCGGGCCTCGAAGTGGCCGGCGCCTAGAGTTTCGG
>JALZNL010000052.1:2517-6597 GCA_030857715.1 Actinomycetota bacterium
TCAGCCAGGGACGTGACAGGCGCGAATTTATGGCAAATACACCCCACAGACGAACCGCCGTATCCTCCGCGGACAGAGGCCTTCGCTCGATCACGAGAAGCCGACCGCTGACGGCGCGGTTCCCTTTCGGAAACCGCTACCTACCTCCTGCTCTCCTGGAGGGTGCGGTCCAGCAGATCCACCTGCACGGACTCGGCGAGCTCTTCCGCCCGGCGGGCCTCGAAGTGGCCGGCGCCTAGAGTTTCGGCGTTGGCGGCGGCGCAGCCGGCGGCGAGGCGGATGGCGTCCACGGGCGCAAGGTTCCGGTGCAGGAGGCCGGCGAGGAGGCCCGCGAGGTAGGCGTCGCCGCTGCCGATGGTGGAGACGGACTCTATCTTCGGGGCGAGGGCGGAGACGATGCCGCCTTCGGTGGTCAGGTAGGAGTGGCCGTCGGGGGAGGTGATGCACGCTTCGGCGGCGCCGAGCTCGACGAGCCGGGAGAGGCCAAGGGGAAAGTCAGCCCCCTCTATAAAGTCGAAGCCCGCCACGCTCTCGGCCTCGTGCTGGTTGGGGCTGACGAGCGAGGGGTCGGCCTTGAGCGCCGCCCGCAGGGTCGAGGGTGGGGAGTCCACGACCGTGTAGAGTCCGCGCTCGCGGGCGCGACGGACGAGGCCGACGAGGAAGCTCTCCTCCATGTTCGGCGGGACGCTGCCGGCAAAGACGACCGCCGTCGCGTACTCCATCAGGTGCTCCAGGCGCCGGGAGAACTCCTGGGCCTCGGCCGGGCTCACGTCCGGCCCGTACTCGTTGATCTCCGTCTGGGCGCCGGACATGGGATCGACTATCGCCGTCGAAGTCCGGGAATGACCCACTATCTCTACGAGGTCGAAGGGGATGGCCGCCTCGGACAAGCCGTCCCTGATGGCGTCGCCGTTGCGCCCGCCCGCGAACCCGGCGGCCAGGACCGGCACGCCTAAAGTGCGCAACGAGCGGGCCACGTTTATGCCCTTTCCGCCCGCCAGAGTTACGCTCTCGGGCGCCCTGTGGCGTTGTCCGAGCGTCAGGCTCGGGACGACGAGCGTCCGGGCGACAGCGGCGTTCAGGGTGACGGTCAGGATCATGACGTCTACCTTTCCCCTGCGGATTTTTCTACGCGAATACCCCGCCAACGGTATACCATACCCACTCCCACAGCGAGGCCTCCGTGTAGCCCATCCGGGCCACGAGCGGGCTCTCCCCGACGGCCTCCCCGTCCACCTTCACGACGACCTCCCCGAGCCTCGTTCCCGGCCGCGCGGAGGGGGGCGGGTCTTTCGTCACGGAGATCTCCCGCTCGACCTCAGGGCTCGCGTCCACGAGGCCCTCCACGTCCCTGGCAGCCACGAGGTCTATGCTCTCGTCCCGCCGGTACGGTACGTCGGCCCCGGCGTACTTCTCCCCCCTGACGACGAGGTCCGTGCGGTCAAAAGCGGCGAAGGCGTGCTCGAAGGCCCGGATCGAGGCCGCGAAGCGATCCTCCCCCGCGTCCAGGATCACGAACGCGTATTCTTCGTCGCCACTTACGGCCGAAGAGACGAGGCTCTCCCCCGCCGCCGGCGTGGTACCCGTCTTTACGCCGGTGGCGGGCGGGTAGGCGAAGAGAAGCTCGTTGGTGTTGGTCAGCGGGATCTCACGGTACGGCGTAACAATGGTCGTGTACTCCGTCGAGACCATCTCACGGAATTGTGGGTTCTGCATAGCAATCTGCGTCATGGTCGCCAGGTCCCTGGCGCTCGTGTGGTGGCTGCGGGCGTCGAAGCCGACGGGATTCTCGAAGCCCGTGTCTTCGAGGCCCATCCCTTCGGCCTTCTCGTTCATCATCCCGACGAACCTCTCTACGCTGCCGCCGCCGACGTGCTCGGCCAGGGCGTATGCGGCGTCGTCGCCCGAGGAGATCATGGACGCCATCAAGAGCTCCCTGGCGCTGAGCACGTCCCCGGACAAGAGTCCGACGTTGCTGTAGGCCGGCACCGCGAACGCGGCGGCCTCCTCCGAGACGGTAACCTCCTCGTCGAGGTCCGTCTCCAGGGCAACGAGGGCACCCATGACCTTGGTGGTGGACGCCATCGGCAGCTCCTCGGACGCCCCGCTCCCGGCCAGGTACTCCCCCGTCCTGAGATCCGTCACGGCCCACGCCCGGGACGAGACTTCGAGCGCCGGCACCTCTCTAGCACCGTCTTCCTGGGCCCACGCGGGTTCCATGCCCCCGCAGAGGGCGGCCAGGAAGAGCGCGGCGACCAGTGCCGCGCGCCGGATGTGTATGAGTTTCGGCACGGAAGCACAGAGGCTACGACGATCCGGCGCCCACGACAAGGGGGTTCCAACCGGATACAATCTTCTTGTCGTGCGTCCCCTGATCTCCGTCCCGGCTCCCTCGTGAAGCGGCTGGCCGTCGTGGCCGTGCTGGTTCTCGCCATGGCCCTGTTCTACCGATCCTTCGGAGGCGCGGAGACGGGGACGGGCAACCTGACCCTGGCGCCGCCCGAGCCCAACATAGGTTCGTCGGCCAGGAACTTCACCGCCACGGACGTGGAGGGAGACCAATACGAGCTCTCCGACGAGGGCGTCTACGTGCTGGCCTTCTGGAGCCCGCTGAACCAGAACTCCAACAGGGCCCGCCCCGGTTTCATCGAGGTGGCCCGGGAGTACGGCGAGGAGGCCTCCTTCGCCGTCGTCTACGTCAACGGCGCAAGGAGGGACGTGGACGCACCCTACGAGCGTCTGTACGACCCGACGGGCAGGCTCGCCTCCCGATACAACGTCAAGAGGGTGCCGAGGCTCTTCGTGGTCCGCGACGGCGTCATCTCGTGGGCGCTCGACGAGTACTACGAAGGCTACGAAAAAGACCTCGGGCAGAAGATCGAAGAGGCCACAACCGGCAAAGAGGAGGACCGCCAGGCGGCCCTCAACGAAGACTAGCGGCCCCAAAAACGCCGCCGGAGAGGAGAACATGACCAGGGAGACCGTGGTGCAACTCATAGGCGTAGTCGTCGCAATAGCGACGGTGCTCGTGACGGTGATGTCCGTCGCGCATCTGTTCTAGCTCGCTGGCTTCGCCAGCTCTCAGCACGCCGCGTGACGCCGGCTTTCAGCCGTCGGCCAAAAGCCGGCGGGAACCGGCCACCTGTTCTGGAAATCGACGGACCAACCCTACGTAGGGTAAGAGGTGACCGGCGCCTCCGCCGGCAACCGCGAGGCAAACGTGGCCGGGTGGGTCCAGAACGGCCAAAAAGCTGATGGCCGAAAGCGGAGGCGCAGCCGGAGCGTGCTGAGGGCCGCCCGCATGGCGGCGTGCTAGAACCCCACCCCGGCGCGGAGGAGGTCCTCTCTGGCCCTCCGGGCGGCTTCGCTGGCGGCCTGACGGTGGTCGTGTTGCGTATTCTCGTGGGCGTAGAGGATGGCGCGGCTGCTGTTGACGAGGACGCCTGCGCCCCTGGCGTCGAGGAGGGGGATGATCTCCTCGGCGGCGGCGCCCTGGGCGCCGTAGCCCGGGCAGAGGAAGAGCGCGTCCGGCAACAGCTCGCGCACGCGGCGTCCGACGGAGGGGCGGGTGGCCCCTACGACCGCGCCCGCGTCGAGATAGTCGCCGTCTCTCTGGCCGAGGTCGGCGACGAGGCGGGCGGCGAGGTCGTGGAGCGGGGGGTCGGTCGCGCCCTGGAAGGCGTCCGAGGACGGGTTGGAGGTGGCGACGAGGACGAAGACGCCGCCACCGGCGTCCTGGCGGCGCGTCTCTTCGAGGAACGGCAGCACGGCGTCGGCGCCCATATACGGGTTAACGGTAACGGCGGCGGCGCCGTAGAGGCGGAGGTGGGCCTCGGCGTAGGCGGCGGCCACGGGGCCTATGTCGCCACGTTTGACGTCCGCTATGACGGGCAGGCCGAGGTCTCGCGCGGCCGAGATCAGGGCCGCGTAGACCTCCATGCCCTCGGGCCCGAGGCGCTCGAAGAAGGCCGCCTGCGGCTTGACCGCCGCCGCGTAAGCCTCGACGGCCTCCAGGATGCCGAGGCAAAACTCCAGCGCCGCCCGAGGTTGGGGCAGCCCTCGCAAATATTCCGGGAAGCG
>JALZNL010000052.1:6607-10205 GCA_030857715.1 Actinomycetota bacterium
TCACGCCGGCGTGGGGGTCGGGGCACGAAAAAAGGCCGCCGGGCTGGTTGCCCGGCGGCCTCTGGCTGAACTTGCGGCGGCTACTTTATGTGTTCTTTGAGGGCGTTGCCGGCGGTGAACTTCGGCACCTTGGAGGCGGGGATGTTTATACGCTGCTTCGTCTGGGGGTTGATGCCCTGGCGGGCGTCGCGCTCCTGGACGTAGAACTTGCCGAAGCCGGTGATCTGGATCTGGTTGCCCGACTTGAGCTCGGACTGGACCACCTCGGTGAACGCCTCGAAAAACTTCTGGGCGTCGCTCTTCGAGGCGTTCGCCTCGTCGGCGATCTTCTCGATCAACTGTGTCTTGTTCATGCTTGGCTCTGCCTCCGCTTTCCGCTTGCACTACCTTCCCCAAAACTATCCGGGGGACTATACCAGAGGCGTATTGCCGCCTCAATCCCTTTTTCCTACCCCTAATTCGTCGATCTTAAGCAGGCTCTCGAAGGCAAACTCCTCGAGCTCCCCGCCGGGCTCGTCCCGCCGGTCGAGCACCGCCACCACCTTGACGACCTCCACCCCGAGGCCCTCAAGCTCTCTGGCCGCCCTTACGGCCTGCGCCCCCGTGGAGACCACGTCCTCCAGCAGCACGACCTTCTCGCCGCCCTCTATAACGCCCTCGACGGCCCGGCCGACGGACCCGCCGTACTCCTTGGCGGCCTTGCGCACGATCACGTACGGTAGCCCCGTGTGGAGCGCCGTCGCCACCACGAGCGGCACAGCGCCGAGCTCCACCCCGGCGAGCCGGTCCACGTCAGGCGGCAGCGTCTCCGACAGCGCCTCGGCCACGTCGCGCAGCAGGACAGGCTCCGTCGAGAAGAGGTACTTGTCCACGTAGAAGGAGCTTCGTTTGCCGCTTGAGAGCACGAAATCCCCCTCTAGCAACGCCGCCTCCCGCACCCTGGCGGCGAGGTCAGGGGCCGGGCTCACCGGCGCTCCTCTCCCGGCGCTCCAGGTCTTCGAGGGCCTCGTCGAAGGGACCGAAATCCACGCCGGAGAGCAGGGTATCCGCCTCGTGGGACTCCTGCCCCGCCGCCTCAACGCGTGCCTCGATGCGCGCGTTGAGCTCCCCCAAGACCCTCACGGCCTCGGCCAGGGTGTCGGCGAGGTCCTCGTCGGGGACGTCGCCCAGAGCGCCCGCGAGCCTCTCCAGCTCGTCCAACTTCGCCCCGAGCTCCTCCATCTCCCTGCTCCTGTCCTCCATTGGCCGGGGACTATACACCATCGTCCCTGCGGGATCGCCGGCCGTCCGACGCGCGACGCGTCGCGGCCCGGCCGAGGACGACGCCGAGAGCCCCGATCAGGGCCATCGAGACCACGAACGGCAGGAGAGCCCAAATCATCAGGCCGAACCCGGCCCGCTGGAGCACGACGGCGGCGACAAAGGCGACGGCCACCACGACCGGCACGACGGAGATCAGGACGAAGAGCAAGGTCCGCGGGCGCATGTCCTTCATCCCTACTTCGTCACCCGGTCTATGGCCTTGATGAGGTCTTTGATCATCTCCTCCGAAGCCCCGTCCCGCCCGGCCCGTTCCTCGACGAAGTCCTTGAGCAGCACGGTGTTTATGCTCCGGATGGCGGAGAAAATGGCGCTAGTCTGCTGGACGATGTCCGCGTAGGTGACGTCGCCCTCCTCGACCATCTTCTCCACCCCCCGCACGTGCCCCTGGACGCTCCGCAACCGCCGCACGACCTCGCTCTTGGTCCCTTCTTGCACTTGGTCCCTACCTCCCGTTCTGCCCGGTCTCCGCCAGCAACTCCTCGACGACGGTCGCGTCGTGGAACGGCACGTCGCCTGCGGGGAGGTGCTGCACCGTCTCGTGCCCCTTCCCCGCCACCACGACCACGTCACCCGGCCCTGCCGCCAGCAACGCGCGCCGGATCGCCGCCCGCCGGTCCAGCTCCACCTCCGTCCGAGAAGGGTCGGCCCCGGCCGCGACCTCCCGCGCTATCTTGTCGGGGTCCTCCGTGTAGGCGTCGTCGGTAGTTATTATGCTGCGGTCCGCGAGACGCGAAGCCACCCGCCCCATCCCCGGCCGCTTGGCCCCGTCCCTGTCGCCGGCCGCCCCGAACACGCAGATGACGCGCCCGGCCGCCACACCCCGGGCGACCCGCAGCACCGCCTCCAGCCCGACGTCCGTGTGGGCGTAGTCCACGACCACTTCGAACCCGAGATCCCTCGCCGCAACCACCCGCTCGAACCTGCCCGGCACCTGTCCCATGTTCTGCACGGCCCGACTTATGGCCTCCGGCTCCACGCCCGTCGCGAGCGCGAGGCCCGCGGCCCCGGCGACGTTGAGCACGTTGTAGGATCCGAGAAGCGGGCTATGGAGATCCAACACCCCGCCCGCGTGACGCAGCGAAAACCTCGTCCCGCCGCCGGCCGCCTCCACGCCCTCGATCCGGTAGTCCACGTTCTCCGTTCCGCCGAACGTCCGTACCCCGTCCACCTCGGAGGCGAGCCTCCGGCCCCAGGCGTCCTCGGCGTTGATGAGCTTCGGTCCTTCCGCCCGGAGGAACAGCTCGCGCTTGGCGGCGAAGTACTCCTCCATGGTGCCGTGGAGGTCGAGGTGGTCGCGGGTCAGGTTGGTAAAGAGCGCGCCGGCGAAGTGCGTGCCCGTGATCCGGCCGAGCGCGACGCCGTGCGAGGAGACCTCCATCACGACGTGTTCCACGCCGGCCCGCAGCATCTCAGCGAGCGTCGCCTGCACCTCGGGCGCCTCGGGCGTCGTCCGCACCGCGGGCCTGCGCCCCCCGGCCACGACGGTCTCGGCCGTGCTCATGAGGCCGCACTTCTCCTCACCGCGCGCGCCTGAGAGCACGGCGTGGAGCACGTATGAGGTCGTGGTCTTGCCGTTGGTCCCCGTCACGCCGTGGACGGCCAGCGCCGCCGACGGGTCTCCGTGGACCGCCCGGGCGAGGGCGGCCAAAGCGCCCCTGGCATCGGGGACGACGGCGGTCGGGACTCCCTCCACGGGGCGCTCGGCGACGGCGAGGGCGGCGCCCCGGCGCAGGGCTTCGGCGGCGAAGAGGGTCCCATCGTGCTTGAAGCCAGGGACCGCGACGAAGGCGAAGCCCGGACAGACGGCCCGGGAGTCGTGCGTCACGCCGGAGACAGCGCCCACTCCAGGGGGCACTTCTACCCCGAGGACTCGCGAGAGGTTTGCCTGGTCGAGATCCACGCCGGGTAGTGTAGCAAGTGCGCCCGCGCTTCTACCCCGGGATAGAGCCTCCGGCCAGAGCGGGAACGAAAAAAGATCGAAACAGCGTCGAAACATTGTCGAAACATAACGTTTGTTGTATACACGCGGTCGAGAGGTAAAAGAAAACACACGAAATAGGCGAGAATTCCGGTGACGGTCAATATGTGGTGTGCTACCCTACGCGGGTTAATTTTCACAGGCAGTTAACAAACGCGCTCCCGGCGTTGAGAAGAAGCGGCAAAGACAAACCGGCTACGAGAGGAGATCAATGGCGGCCCAGAACTCCATGATGCTGGCTGAGAGAACCGACGAGCTTTTGAATCGGGGACGAAGCCAGGGGTTCCTCAGCGCAGA
>JALZNL010000415.1 GCA_030857715.1 Actinomycetota bacterium
ATCGGAAGCCGTCCTCCTTCGCTACGTCCTCACAAAAACAGCCAAACTCCAGGGGCGGGTTTCAAACCCGCCCCTACGTTCGGGGTTGCAGATCTTCCCGACGTGCATGACGGGTATCGGCGGCTTGCAACGCCCCGACCCCCGCGATACCGTGCCCCTGACCACCGGACGAACAGGGAGACAATTGAGCGAGCACGAGAACAACCCGCCGGTCTCGACCGGCCGCGGCGACGACGGGACGACGACCCTGCTCGGGTCGGGTCGGATGGGCAAGGACGACCCGCGGATAGTGGTGCTGGGCGACGTGGACGAGGCGAGCTCGTTCCTCGGCCTGGCCCGCGCCGAGGCGGGAGGGGAAGTCGGGGAGCTTCTGCTGGAGTTGCAGCGGCTCCTGTACCGCATGATGGGCGACGTCGCGATGCCGAAGGAGGACGACTTCGTGGGCGAGGGGGACCTGGACCTCGTGGACCGGGCGCTGGAAGACTGGCGTGGGAGGACGGAGATACCCAAAGAGTTCGTCATTCCGGGCGAGAGCCGGCTCGGGGCGCTCCTGGACGTCGCCCGCTCCGTCGTGCGCCGGGCGGAGCGAAGCCTCGTCGCGGCCGGCTACGGCGAGGCGCACCCCTACGCCGTCCGGGTCGTCAACCGCCTCTCGGACCTCCTCTTCGTGCTCGCCAGGGCCGCAGACGGGGGCAACACGCTCTCCAGGGGCTAGGCCGTATGGCCCGGGGTCGCCGGCGCGCCTAGAATGCTCCTTATCTAAAGGAGACGGAGAGGGGCGAAAGTGGCGGTTGATTTCGGGGTGTTCGTGCCGCAGGGCTGGCGGATGGACCTGGTCGGGATAGAGGACCCGTTCGAGCAGTACGAGGCGATGACGCGGGTTGCGAAGGTGGCGGACGGGACGGGGGCATACGACTCCATCTGGGTCTACGACCACTTCCACACCGTCCCCGAGCCGACAAGGGAGACCACGTTCGAGGCCTGGACCATCAGCGCCGGGTTGGCGAGGGACACGGAGCGGGTCAAGATCGGCCAGATGGTAACCTGCAACGGCTACCGCAACCCGGCGTACCTGGCGAAGGTCGCCTCCACGGTGGACGTGATGAGCAACGGGCGCCTTTTGTGCGGGATCGGGGCTGGCTGGTACGAGCACGAGTGGCTCGCCTACGGCTACGGTTTCCCCGAGGTCCCGGTGCGGATGCGGATGTTCAAGGAAGCGTGCGAGATCATCCACCGCATGTTTACCGAGGACGACGTCGTCTTCGACGGCGAGTTCTACAAGGTAGACCGCCCCATCAACGAGCCCAAGGGCATAAGCTCGCCGCACCCGCCTATCTGGATCGGGGGCGGCGGCGAAAAAGTCACCCTGAAGCTCGTCGCCCGCTTCGGCGACGCCTGCAACGTCGGCGGCGGCGACCTCGACACCCTCAAACACAAGTTCGAGGTCCTAAAGGGCCACTGCGAGAACGAGAACCGCCCCTACGAAGACATCACCCGCTCGACCAGCATAAACGCCTACCTGCTGGAACCCGGCGAGGACCCGGAGGCGGCAACCAGGGAAGCCCGCGGCCCCAAGAGCTACGACGAGTACAGCCGGGAGTTCATGGTCGGCACCGCGGAAGAGATAGTCGAGCGCCTGCAACCGATGGTCGAGGCCGGCGTCAACTACTTTATCGTCTACCTGCCGCGCGTAGCCCACGAGCCCGAGATGGTCGAGCGCTTCGCGAGGGAGGTCGTCCCGAACGTGGAATAGAGGTCTTGAGGTTCTGAGGTTCGAGGTTTTGAGGGGTGGTGAGTTAAGGTTGTCGCGAATACGTTGCCCCGGATCTGATCCCGGTCTCGGTTTGGAGCTACTGGCCGCACCCCTTGAGCCTCAAAACCTCGTGCCTCGGAGCCTTTAACCTGTTATTGGCGCAACCGTGCTATCCGCCGGACTCTATCCGGCCGGTTTGTCTACCCATTCGGGTTCGGGGGTGATGTTCGGCTCCGGCTTGTTGCCGGGGCCGTCGAGGCCGGTTGAGGTGACGGTCATGAGGGGACGGACCTTGATGTCGTGGTCGCAGACGGCCTGGCAGGAGAGGCGGACCTCCCCGAGAAGGTCGCGGCTCTGGAGGACCTCGAGTTCGGCTTGGGTCATCTTGTCCGGCTCGCCTTCGAGGTACTCGACGCGGCAGGTGGTGCATTTCGCGTAGGCGCCGCAGCGGGGCGTCTGTTCTACAACACAAAAACCCTGCCAACGCCCCGGTGACGCCGAAGCCCTCTGCCGTGGGCGTAACCTCGAGACGGAGCATCTTGTAAACCTTGTTCCTCTCCTGGCCCGTCAACCCGTCGAGGGCCTCTGGCAGCGCGTTAGCCCACGATTCGAGCAAGGCGTCCCTGTCCCTCTCTAGCTCCTCCCTGCGCGCCAACCTGGCCTGGAAGGCCGCAAGTTCGGCCCGTGCCAGCCGGCGCGTCTCTTCCAGGCTCTCGAGTTTCGAGCCGAGCTCTCCAAGGGTCATGAGCCCGGCGGCCTGCTGATCCTGGTAGGCGCCCCGCAGGCGGTCGCACTCGTCGAGCTTCTCCGCCCACCCCGCCGCTTCCTCCGCCGGACGCCGGATGCCGGTCTCCCGCTCCCGGTCTATCAACGCCTCCATGCCGGCCCTCACTCTTTCGGGATCCTTGAGGAGATCGAAGACGAACCCCCACACCAAGCGCTCCACTTTCTGTGCCGGTACGGCCTTACGCGAACAAGCGTCGGTGCCGTAGTCCTTGCTCCTGTTGCACCTGTAGTAGTAATAGGGACGGCTGGCCTTAGCGCTTGTAGTCTGGGTCGCCATCTTGAGTCCGCAGGAGCAACGCACGAGGCCCCTCAGCTCCCACTCCCTGGTGAGGTACTTCCTCTCCGAGCCCCGGTTGGCCGCGGCCATGGCGCGCGCACGCTCGACCAGGTCCCTGTCCAGGTACGCCGGCACGGGTACCGCCACCCATTCCTCCCTCGGGCGCCAGACGGATACCTTGCGCTTCCTGTAACGCCGCCCGCCCTCGCCGTCCGGCTCCGAGACGGTCTCGACGTCCACCTTCTGCCGGTTGTACCATTGGACACCGTATTGCTTGGCGGGGTCAATGTGTGCCAACGCCTCGGGGCTCGCCAACCCAGAGATCTCCTCGTAGGTGCGCGGCAGGTAGACGTCGCTCTCCACCAGCCGTCGAAGCACCCGCAGGGCCCACGTCTGGCCGCCCTTTGGCGACGAGATCCCTTCGGCACGTAGGCGAGTCTGCATCGCGCGGAGACCGAGCCCCTCGGCCGCCATCCGAA
>JALZNL010000416.1 GCA_030857715.1 Actinomycetota bacterium
GAGGGATCCCGTACGGGCAAGCTTCGCCGAGATCACCGCGTACACTCCTGGGTCGCGGCTGTTCACGATGTACTCCGCCGGCCGTGCGTAAATCGCGAATGCCCCCGCTACGAGCCCGAACCCCGCAATGTCCCGCCATTCCGGCCGCGCCCGCTCCACCACGCAGCCTCGCCCCGACACCCACGCTCCAACCGCGCAGGCCGCCAGGCACGCCAGGATAACCGGTGTCGTAAACCAACCCAGAAGCGCGAGAGCGGTCAGCAGCGGTACCGCCACGGCCAATGACGCCGCCAACCGCAGGCAAACTCGCTCGAAGAGTCCGTCTCCCTTGCGGCCCAACCTGTTGCCGAGAAAGCACCCCGGCGCGAGGAGCGCGGCGAGGATCAGGACCGCCGCCAGCACCGGGCGCTAGACTCCTACAGCGGGCAGATTCTTCTTCATTGTCCAAGCAGCCTGCGCCTTTATCCCCTCTTCGAGGCTCACGCGGGGCTTGTATCCCAGCTCCCGCGCCGCCCGAGTGGAATCGGCCCAAGTCGAGTACACGTCGCCGGGCGCGACCGGCCCATAAGTCGCCTCCACCGGCGAACCCGTCGCCCGGCCTACGGAGGAGATCAAACCATTCACCGTGGTTCGCGAGCCTCCACCGACATTGTACACACCGCCGGGAGCCTCTAGCGCGGCCACCGTAGCCTCGACCGCGTCCCCGACATAGGTCATGTCTCGCGTCTGTTCCCCGTCGCCGAAAACCTCCACGGGATGCCCTCGAAACGCAGCGCGTATAAAGCGGGCCACCGCCATCTCGGGTCGTTGACGGGGACCGTACACGGTGAAGTACCGCAAGACCGTCGCCGGCACGCCACGCTCCCGGCCGTACAACGCGACCAACTCCTCGGCGGCGAGCTTGCTCATACCATAAGGCGAAGCCGGATGGAGATCGTGATCCTCCCTTACCGGCCCGCCGGAGGCAGCACCATAGACCGACGACGAAGAGATGTAGACGAACTTTGGCGTGGCGTTGCGCCCCGCAGCCTCCAGCATCCGCTGCGTAGCCAGGACGTTGCGCTCCAGGTACTTTCCAAAACCCTCTCCCCAACTGCGGCGTACGCCGGGCTCGCCGGAGAGGTGGATCACGCCTTCGACATCCCGCAGAAGCCTGTCGAGGTTCGCCTCCAGAACGTCCTCCTCGACGAGCCGAAAGCCCTCGTGCAGGCCCGCGCCAGCAATGTTGCGCCGCTTGCGCTCGGGCGAGTAGTTTGCCGTAAACGCATCTACCCCCACGACCTCCCGACCGTCGGCCAGCAGCCGGTCAACCACGTGCGACCCGATAAATCCCGCAGCACCCGTCACCAAAATCCGGCTCATACCACCCCCGCTTTGATCCCGCTCACAAACCACCCGCCAAACCCTTGATATCCGTCCCGAGCTAGACTACCCTGACTCTGTGGTTATTGCAAACGATTGTCATTATGAAGATCATAGAGGAGGGTCCGGGGCTTGAGGGACACCAGAACGGGCACGAGGTCCACGGCATTACGGTTGTTGCCGGTAGTTTTTATAGTAGTGGCGCTGCTCTCGACCGTGGCGGCCTGCGGGCAGGCACCGCCGGAGAACGGCAACAGCGGCGGTGAGAACACTTCGGGGGGCTCCGGCGAGGAGACCACCGGGGGCGAGACGACGCAGGCCGAGGAGTTGAAGCCGGGCGAGGGTTCGCTGGTGGTGTACTCCGGGCGCAGCGAGGAGTTGGTGGGTCCGATCTTCGAGCAGTTCGAGGAGGAGAGTGGTGTGGACGTTCAGGTCCGTTACGGAGACACCGCCGAGCTTGCGGCCACCATATTGGAAGAAGGCCCGAACAGCCCGGCGGATCTCTTCTTCGCGCAGGACCCGGGGGCTCTTGGGGCTCTATCGGATGCGGGTCTCTTCGCGGAGCTTCCCGTCGGAATCCTCGAACGGGTCGAAGGCCGGTTCAGATCTCCGGATAACTTGTGGGTTGGGACGTCCGGACGGGCGCGGGTTGTAGCGTACAACACGGACGAGTTGAAAGAAGGAGACTTGCCGAACTCCATCCTGGACTTTACGGACCCGAAATGGGAGGGCCGCATTGGCTGGGCCCCCACGAACGGCTCCTTTCAAGCGTTCGTGACCGCGCTGCGGAACATAGAAGGCGAAGAGACCACCCGCGAGTGGCTCCAGGGCATAGAAGATAACAATCCCTTCGTCTACCCGGACAACTCGAGCGCCCTCGAAGGCGTGGCCTCCGGCGAGGTCGATGTGGCGTTCGTCAACCACTACTATCTGCTCCGGGCGCGCGAAGAGCAAGGCGAGGATCCACCGGTCGAGAACTATTATCTGCGGAACGGGGACCCTGGCGCTCTAGTCCTCGTCTCTGGCGCGGGTGTCTTGAACACCGCCGAGAACCCCAAGGCGGCCGAGGACTTTCTCCGGTACGCGCTCTCGGACGAAACTCAGCAGTATTTCGCCGAGAGCGACTTCGAGTATCCGCTGGTAAAAGGCGTGAAGACCGCCGACGGGGTAGTGCCGCTCTCAGAGATAGAGTCCCCGGATGTGGACCTCAGCAACCTCGACGACCTCGAAGGGACCCTGGAGCTTCTGCGCGAAACCGGAGCATTGTAGGCGTTGGCGGTCAAGCCCCAGCGAGTCCCTGGATCGCAACGCTCCAAGGCGCGGCATTCCGTTGGGCGGCCGCCGGGGCTCGTGTGGATACCGGCCGGTCTCGTGGCGGCGGCCATGCTGCTGCCGCTCGGGTACCTGATCCTACGCTCTTTCGAGGGCGGTTGGACCGCGATGGCCGATGTGCTGCTAGATGCCGATACGCTCGCCGTCCTGGGTCGAAGCGTCTTGCTCGCGGTGGTCGTTACGGTGGCTTCGGTGGCCGTGGCGGTGCCGCTGGCGTGGCTGACGACTCGAACGGACCTTCCGGGTCGTCGTGCGTGGGCGGTGCTCTCGGCGCTGCCGCTGGTAGTGCCGTCCTATGTAGGCGGGCTCGTGCTGGTGAGCGCTCTTGGGCCGCGAGGTATGTTGCAGGGGGCGTTGGAACCCTTCGGCATCGAGAGGTTGCCGGAGATCTACGGCCTCCCTGGCGCGGCGCTCGCCCTGACGCTATTCTCCTACCCCTACGTCTTTCTGACGGTACGGGCTTCGCTAAAGGGCATGGACCCTTCGCTCGAAGAAGCGGCCCGAAGCCTCGGGAGTGGAGCCTGGAGGACGTTCTTCCGGGTGACGCTGCCGCAGACGCGACCGGCGATCGTAGCTGGGGCGCTTCTGGTGGCGTTATAC
>JALZNL010000417.1 GCA_030857715.1 Actinomycetota bacterium
GCCGCCCCGGACGCCAGCGCCTCCCCGGCCGCCCAGTAACGCTGCCCGGTACGTTCGGGGCATCGTCCCGAGCCTGGGCCAGCGTGGTATCTCGTAACCCTTTACAATGCGCGAAGCGCGAGGACGCGGGTGATGGGAGAAGCTCAAAGGAGGGCCGCCGTGGGGATCATGCGCACCAAGTCTATCGAGCAGTCCATCAAAGACACGGAAGAGCCCGAGTTCAGGCTCAACAAAACCCTCGGTCCTCTCGACCTGACGGTTTTCGGCATAGGCGTCATCATCGGCACGGGGCTCTTCGTCCTGACCGGCGAGGCGGCGGCCGGGTACGCTGGGCCGGCCATCGCGCTCTCCTACGTCGTGGCCGGGTTGGCCTGCGCGCTGGCGGCGCTCTGCTACGCGGAGTTCGCCTCCACGGTGCCGGTGGCCGGGAGCGCCTACACGTTCTCTTACGCTGCGCTCGGGGAGTTCGTGGCGTGGTTGATCGGCTGGGATCTCATCCTGGAGTTCACGCTCGGGGCCGCCACGGTTGCGAAGGGCTGGTCCGGGTACTTCGTCAGCGTCTTCGAGACCCTCGGGATAACGTTGCCGACATCGCTGTACGCGTCAGGACAAGAAGGTGCCCTATCGCACGACTGGATCGCGGTGCTGGTGATCCTGGGCATGACGGCGATCCTGGTCGTTGGGATCAAGTTGAGCTCGCAGTTCAACCAGGTGGTCACGGCGATCAAGATCCTGGTGACACTCTTTATCATCGGCTTCGGCGTGTGGTTCATAGACGTGGCTAACCTCACGCCCTTCATCCCGGCGCCGGCGTCGGGGGGAGATGCCTACGGCAGCGCCCTGGACGCCTACCTGCTGCCGAGCATCCTCGGGATAGACACGATCTACGGCGTCACCGGCATCTTTACCGGCGCAGCGCTCGTCTTTTTCGCCTACATCGGCTTCGACATCGTCGCGACGACCTCAGAGGAGGCGCGCAACCCCCAGAGGGACATCCCCATCGGCATCTTCGCCTCTTTGGGAATCTGCACGGTCCTCTACATCCTGGCGTCCGTGGTGTTCACCGGGCTCGTGCCCTACGAAGAGCTCGGCACCGCGGCCCCGGCGGCGACGGCGCTCGGGGCGACGCCCTTCCCGGCCGCCCAGTTGGTCGTTTCCCTGGCGATCCTCATCGGGCTTACTGTGGTCGTCATGATCCTGATCCTCGGCCAGAGCCGGGTTGCCTTCGCCATGAGCCGGGACCGCCTGCTCCCGCCGTGGTTGGGGCGGGTTCATCCGAGCTTCCGCACCCCGTACAGGATCACGATCATCACGGGCATCGTCGCCTCGGTCCTGGCCTTCTTCCTGCCGCTCACGACGCTGGGAGAACTGGTCAACATCGGGACGCTCGCCGCCTTCGTGCTGGTCTCCCTCGGGGTGCTCGTCTTGAGGCGCACCCAGCCTGACCTCCCGCGCGCGTTCAGGACGCCCCTCGTCCCCTGGGTTCCCATCGCGGCGGTCGCCCTGTGCCTCTTCGTCATGGGCTTCCTGACTATTGGGACCTGGGTCCGGTTCCTCGGCTGGATGGCCATCGGCGTCGTCTTCTACTTCGCCTACAGCCGCGGCCACAGCCGGCTGGGCCGCACCCAGGCCGCCGAGGGGTCCACGGAGGGTTCCTGACTTCGAGAACCGGATCACGGGCCGCCCCGCCCTTCGCGTTAGAATAGACGGGCCTTGAAGACCGCCAACGATACTCCCAAACCCGTCCTGCTCCTCGTGCTCGACGGCATCAGGCCTGACGTGCTGCGCTCCGCCATCGAAGAGGGCGAGACCCCGAACCTCGGGGCGCTGGCCCAGAGGGGTGAGGCGATCTGGGACGCGGTCTCGGTCTTCCCGAGCATCACGCCCGCGGCGACGGCCGCCATAGCGACCGGCGAGGCCCCGGCGAAGAGCGGCATCGTCGGCCACGCCTGGTACGACGAGCGGGAGCGGCGGGTGGTCATCTACGGCGCCATGACCGAGACCGTGATGGCGACCGGCCCCATAAAGGTCTTCCACAACAACGTCTGGCGGATGAACCGCGACGACCTGCACGCCGCCACCCTCTTCGAGACCCTCCACGACCGCGGCTTCGACGGCGCGTGCGTGAACTTCCCGGTGAGGCGCGGCCCGCACACGCACCCCATCAGGATGAAGACCGTCGAGAACTACCGGAAGAACGGCCGCTACCTCGGACCCTCCGTCGAGGGTCCGAAGGAATATTTCATGGGCGACCTTTTCTACAGCCGGGAGACGGGCATCAACGGGCGCAAGGCGAGCGGCGGCCTCCGGCGCTCCGCCGGCATCAACGACGAGTACGCTGCCAGGATCGGGGCGATGCTCGTGAGGGAGAGGTCCGCGCCTTTCAACCTCGTTTATTTTTTCAAGGGGGATTCCATCGCCCACCACCACGGACTGGAGGCCCAGCGCCGCTGGCTCCAGACGGCGGACGGGTACGTCGGCAGGATCTTCGCCGCCGCCGGCGGCGTGGACCGGCTCCTGGAAGACTACGCCGTCCTCGCCCTCTCGGACCACGGCCACGCGCCGCTGCTCCCCGGACGCCGCCACGTGGACCTTCGCCGCGTGCTCGGCCTGAAGGTCTCCTCCGGCATAAAGGCCCGCTTCGGCCGGAACGACGACGCCGTCGTGGTCCCGAACGGGCGGTCAGCCCTCATCTACCTGCGTGACGGCATCGGGCGCGGGCCGCTGGCCGAGGGCCTCGTCGGGCGCCGGGGCGTGGATTTGGCCGCGTGGTCGAAAGACGGGTGGGGGAACGTGCTGGGTACCGGTGGGCTCCTGAGGTTCCGTCCCGGCGCCGGGCCCGCCGACCCCTTCGGGCGTTCGTGGGAGCTGGACGGTGACCCGCGGGCGCTGGGCATCGAGGTGGCGGACGGCGGGGTACGGTACGGGGACTACCCCGACGCCCTGGAGCGGCTGTGGGGTTGCCTGCACACGCCCCGGTGCGGGGACCTGGTGCTCTCCGCGGAGCCGGGGTACACGTTCGGCGAGGTCTCGGGCGGGTACCACAAGGCGAGCGACCACGGGTCCCTGCACGCCGAAGACTCGCACGTCTTTGTGCTGGCGGGCGGCTTCGGCGAAGGCGAGGCCGCGCCGCGCAGGATCACGGACGTCGCCCCGATGCTGCTGCGACATTTCGGTGCCGGCAAACCCGCGGAGCACAGTGTCCTCTAGGCAGAACGGAAGGCCGGCGGGGGAACAGGAGGGCCTGCGGCCTCGCTACCGGCGGGCGTTCGGGTGCGTCACGTGGCTATAC
>JALZNL010000053.1 GCA_030857715.1 Actinomycetota bacterium
GTCCGATATGTGGTCAAATTACAGCGCACTTACGGCGATCGAGCAAGCGTATTTCGAGCGATCCTAGCCCACGTATCCCGTCCCAACAAACTACCGGTAGGGTGTAACCGTGGGCCGCATCGTTGCCCCATGAATCGGGCAGTTCGCCTGGTCCGCTAACGATGGCCGGTTATCAGGCTCATCGCCTCCTGGCGGGTGCGTTGGTCCTTGGCGTAGATGCCGCGCACGGCGCTGGTAACGGTCACGCTGCCCGGCTTCTGGACGCCCCTGACCGTCATGCAGAGGTGGTCGGCCTCCACCACGACGATGGCTCCCCGAGCCCCGAGGCTTCCGTGAAGCGCGTCGGCCACCTGGGCGGTGAGGCGCTCCTGAAGCTGCGGACGGCGGGAGTAACCTTCCACGACTCGGGCCAGCTTCGAGAGCCCCACCACCTTGCCGTCGGGTATGTACCCGACATGGGCTTTGCCGATCATTGGCAGTAGATGATGTTCGCAGGTCGAGTAGAAGGGGATGTCCCGGATAAGGACCATCTCGTGGTGATCCTCCTGAAACCCGACGGTCAGTTGTTGGGTGGGATCCACGCCCAGCCCGGCGAACAGGAACTCGTAGGCCCCCGCGACCCGCGCGGGCGTGTCTCTCAGGCCTTCCCGGTCGGGGTTCTCCCCTACGGCGGCCAGTATCTCGCGAACGGCCCGCTCGATACGGGGCAGATCTACCCGGTGTTCGGGTGGATACCGTTCCCCCGCGTCTTCGAGAAGAGAAGGTTCTATTGCCATCCCTTCGACCTTCCTTTCCTTATGACGGAATCTCCACGTCGGTCGGCTTGGGCTCGTCGCCTCGGCAAGCGGTGTGCTTCATCCCTTCGGCCCGCGAGGTTGCTGCCGAGGCCCAAAAAGGCGCGGATCATCCGCGTACCGCCCAGGGCCCACCTCTCCCGGGCTCAACCGACCTGGCTTCGGATCCGGACGCGCCGGGGCTCCGGCAGGTTGGCCCCGCCCTCTATGGTGATCTCCAGCAAGCCGTCCACGAACCCGGCGTCCATCTTGCTCCCGTCCACGACGTCGGGCAAATTGATGGTGCGTCGGAAATGCCCGAAGGTGCGCTCCCGCGTGTAGAATTCCAACGCTTCACCTTCCAACTCGCTCCTGCGCTCACCGGATACGCTCAACACGCCGTTGGCAAGCGAGATGTCTATGTCGTTTTGGTACACGCCGGCGAGCTCGCACCGGATCACCAGGTCGTTGCCCTTGGCGAATATGTCGGTGGTCGGGACCCACGCGGTGGCGTGGGTCCTGCGCTGATCCTCCTGCGCCTGCCCCCCGCCCTCGGCGTACTCCCGCATCCGGGTCATCTCGCTCATGTGGTCTATGAGTCCCCGAAACGGGTTGCGCGTTCTTCCCACTTTCCCTCCTTCTTCTCCAAGTTACGTTTTCGCCGGTAGGTCTAGGCTTCCAGGTCCCCTGGTATCGGGGGCCGCATCCAGCTCACCGAGGCCCAGGGGACGAAGACCGTCTCGTCCCCCACCTCGCCCGTCTTGTAGGCGTAGGCAACGCCGAGCTCGTTAACTTCCCTGAGGGTCACCAGCTCCCAGATCTCGGTGCCCGTCCGGCAAAGGATCAAGTCTCGTCCCACCCAGGCCTGGGGTATCCGGTCTCCTTGCACGCAAAAACCTCCGTCCTCGTCCACCGTTATGATGGGCGAACGGCTTCAGCCGTCCGCCCCGAACGCTACTCCGGGCGCCCCCCGGATCGGCCGGCGCCGAAGCCGCTAGACGCGGCGTTCGTCGCGCTCCTGGGGGCTCTCCGCGGACATCCGCTGCGGGGCGGGAGCCCCGCTGGGACGGGACATCGCCCTGCCCGGCTCCGGTGCCGCGGCCGGCTCGGGGGGCCTGCCCGGCAGCCGTTCGGCGCGCAGCGCCTTGAGCAGAGAGAAGCACAGCCCGACCAGGATGATCACGAACGGCGCCGCGGAGGCGATAGCCACCGACTGCAGGGCCGTTATCGCCGCGTCCACCGAGCCCTGGACCGCCCCGGCCAGCAGGCAGATCGCCGCCGCCGCCCCGGTAAAGACGCCCCACACGACGACGGTCCACGGCCTGGGATTTATGTCGCCCCTCGACGAGAGCATGCCCATCACCACCGAGGCCGCGTCGGCCCCGCTGATGAAGAACAGCGCGACCAGGACGATCGCGATCAGCGACGTCAGCCCGGAGAGCGGGAACGCGCCCAGCGTGGAGAACAGCGCCGCCGGCTGGCTCTCGGCCACGGCGTCGGCGATGTTCGCCGCTCCCGTGAGCTGCAGGTTGATGGCCGCGCCGCCGAGGACGGCGAACCAGACGAAGCTGACCATGCTGGGGACCAGGATGACCCCGACGACGAACTCCCGGATCGTGCGTCCCCGCGAGATGCGGGCGATAAAGGTGCCAACGAACGGCGCCCAGCTTATCCACCACGCCCAGTAGAAGATGGTCCAGCCGGAGACGAACGCCGCGTCCCCGTAGGAGGCGGTCCTGAAGCTCATCGGGACGAGGTTCGCCATGTACCCACCGAGCGACTGCACGAAGGTGTCGAGGATAAAGACCGTCGGCCCCACCACGAACAGGAAGAAGAGCAGCAACACGGCCAGCACCATGTTGGTGTTGGAGAGCCACTGGATGCCGCGGTGCACCCCGCTGACCGCCGAGACGATAAAGCACAGCGTCAGGACGACGATGACCACGATCGCAAGCCCAACCGCGTCGCGCCCGCCGAAGCCGAACAGCACGTCAAGCCCCTCGTTGATCTGCAGGGCGCCCAGGCCCAGCGAGGTCGCCGAGCCGAACAGGGTGGCGAAGATCGCCAGGATGTCTATGGTCTTGCCCACGGGCCCGTAGACCCTGTCGCCCAGGAGCGGGTGGAACGCCGTGCTTATGAGGTTCGGCATCCCCTTGCGGAAGCAGAAGTACGCGAGGGCCAGCCCCATGACCGCGTAGATCGCCCACGGGTGGAACGCCCAGTGGAAGTAGGAGTACTCCATCGCGACCTGGGCCGACGCCCTCGTGTTGGCCTCCGCCGTCCCGCCGGGGGGAGAACCCATGTGGGTCATGGGCTCGGCGACGCCGAAGAACATCAGCCCTATGCCCATCCCCGCGCTGAACATCATGGCGACCCACGATACCGTGCGGAACTCCGGTTGCTCGTCGTCGCCGCCCAGCCTGATCCTGCCGTAGCGACTACAGGCGAGGTAGACCGAGAAGGCCAGAAAGCCGAAAGACGACAGTATGAACACCCAGCCGAAGTTGGGCACCAGGAAGCCGAACAGGACCGCGTCGAAGACGGCCGCCAGGCTCTCCGCGAAGAACACGCCCCACGCCACGAACACCGCCGAGAGAACCGCCGCCACCCAGAACACCGTTGGATCTATCCTCGGACCTGCCGGCCTTTGCATCTCTATCTATCCCTTCCCCGGTTCCCCAACGCTACACTTTACCCTGTGCCTCGCAAACGGTGCGGGCACTGTAGCGCATAGCGCAACTTGTTTCAAGAGTGTCGTCAGGCGCCGCCCGGATAGGCGACAAAGGCCGCGGGCGGGCAGGAACTCAGTAGACGCGCCGGTAACGCTCGCAGATCTCCTTCGGGTCCGCGTCTTCGAGCAGCGAGATCTCGGTCCGCTTCACGCCCACGTAGCAATCGAAGAGGTCCCGCGGGAGCCAGGAGCGGACCGTCCCGTCGTTCTCCAGCGCTTCGAGCGCCTCTTCGAGCGAGGAAGGCAGCGGCCGGATGCCGAGCCGGCGGCGCTCTTCTTCATCGAGCCCGGAAGGGTCTCCCTCTACGAGGGACAGCTCCGGGAGCTCCTCGCGGATGCCGCGCAGGCCGGCGAGGACGAGGGCGGCGAGCGCCAGGTGCGGGCAGGCCGCGGCGTCGGCGGCGCGGAACTCCAGGTTGAACTGGCGAGCGGGGTCTCCGCCGGGGATGTTCGCCGTGGGCGGTATGCGTATCGTGGCCTCCCGGTCACGCTCGCCCAGGTAGCCGAAGCCCGCGCTCCAGTGGTGCGGTCCGAGACGCAGGTAGGACACGACGCTGGGGGCGGTGATCGCGCACAGCGCCGGCAGATGTTCCAGAATACCCGCCGCGAAGCGCGCGCCCGTGATGCTCAAGGAGCCGGGCCTGCCGGAATCGTAGAATACCGGGGCGCCGTCCCCGTCCACGAGGCTCATGTGTACGTGCACGCCGTTGCCGACGCCGCCCGGGTCGGCCATCGGCGCGAAGCTCGCCCGGTAGCCGAGCACGCGGCCCACCTCGCGGACCACCTCCCTCATCGTGGCGGCCCGGTCGGCGGCGGTAAGTCCAGTGGCAGGGGCCAGCGGAACCTCGAACTGCCCCTCCCCGTACTCCGGCAGGAAGAGCTCCGGCTCCACGCCAGCCTGCCGCAGGGCGGCGAACGCCACCGGACCGAAGGGCTCGACCGCCCTCTGGGCCGCGAAGGAGAAGCCCGGGCCCGGCTCGAACCCCGGCGCCTCCAACAAGAACTCCTGCTCGAAAGAGGAGATCAGGTACAGCCCGGCCTCCTTTTCGAGCCGCGAAAGGGCATCCTTGAGCAGCGTGCGGGGGCAAGCATCCCACGGGCTCCCGTCGGTGTTTGCCGCATCGCAGAGAAAGAAGCGCAAGGGCGAGACGCCGGGAAGGTCTACGCGGACCTCCGTCTCCCTGTCAGGCAGCAGGCGCAGGTCGCCGGCCGCGCCCCAGGGGTTGGGCTCCGCTATCGGGCCGAAAGGCGTGAGCGCCTGGTCGGCCGGAACCCACCCGACGCCCGTCCCGAGGCGATCTTCGAGCTCCGAGGCGGGCACGGACCGCCCCCGCAGCAAACCGGACACGTCGGCGTGCAGGAACCCGACGAGCTCCTCCCGCACCCCTTATCCCTCCTCTACCAGATCCGCCGAACCGTTGTCCCAGAGGCGCAGCTCGAAGCCGGCCTCTCCAAGCTTCCCGACCAGCGCCTCGGCCGCGGCGGTCTCGCACACGCACAGCACGCCGCCCTCCTTGCCGTCGCCGCGCGCGAGCGCCGCGGCCACCACCCCGGCCGGCTGGAGGTGGTAGCCGCCCCAGCCAAGCTGCCGGTAGGTATCGCGCACGACCAGGAGGGTACCGCCCGGCCCACCGACCGAGCCGGCTATGCCGACGAAGTGGCCGCAGTCCCAGTCCGCCTCCGGCGGCTCCACGGGCCTCCCGGACAGGTGATCCAGGAAGAGCGCGGGTCCGGGGCGGGAGCCCCACAGGAGGCCCGTGCGCAGGTTGGCGACGAGCGTGCAGCCGGAAGATCCGACCGCGGAGGAGGCGACGACCTCGACCAGGCAGCCGACCGTCTCAACGCTCCACTCGGCCCTCTCCCCCGGCGACCACGGTGGCAACATGGACGTGCCTGACACCCGGCCCGGCAACACGGTCTACCTGCCGGTGCGGGCCGACGGCGCCCTGTTCTACACCGGCGACTGCCACGTGGCCCAGGGCCAGGGCGAGCTCTGCGGCGTCGCCCTCGAAGTCTCAGCCAGGGTCACCGTCACCTTTCGGGTCATAAAAGGCAAGGACATCCTCTGGCCGCGCATCGAGTCAGACGAGCACATAATGACCGTGGGCAGCGCGCGACCCATGGAGGACGCCGCCCGCATAGCCTACGCGGAACTGGTCGGTTGGCTCACAGAAGACCACGGGTTCGAGAAGTTCGACGCCTACCAGCTACTAACCCAGGTCGGCGAGCTCTACGTCGGCAACATGGTGGATACCGTCTACTCGCTCGTGGCCCGCTGCCCCAAGCGCCACCTGCCAGCCTAGCGCTACTCATCCGGCCAGCGGAGCTTGGGGATGACGCGCTCGCCGTAGGCCTTTATGAACTCCTCCTGGTTGCGGCCGACGTTGTGGACGTAGACCTCGTCGAAGCCGAGATCCACGTAGTGCTGGACGTGCTCCAGGTGCTCGTCGAGGTCGGCGCTGGTGAGGACGCGGTTCTCGAAGTTCTTGATGGAGACCTGTTTCGCCATCGCGGCGAAGTCCTCGGGGTTGCGGATATCTCCTTTCGGGAAGGGCATCCCGCCGTTGGGCCACTCTTTTACGGCCTGATCCTCTGCCTGTTGCTGGTTGTCGGCCCAGGAGACGTGCAGTTGGATCATGCGCGGCATCGTGGACGGGTCCTTGTCGGCGCGGCGGGCGCCCTCCTCGAACTTCTCCATGAGCATGTTTATCTTCTCGTCGGCGGCTCCGACGGTGATGATCCCGTCGCAGAACTCGCCGGTCCGGCGGCTCTGGATCGGGCCGGCGGTCGCCACGTAGATCGGGGGCGGCGTGTCCGGCATGGTGTAGAGCCGCGCGCTCTCCAGCTTTATGTGGTCCCCGGCGTACTTCACGACCTTGCCGGTAAAGAGCCTCCTGATGACCTCGATGGACTCCATCAGGATGCGAAGCCGCGTCGGGGCCTCCGGCCAGTACGCGCCGACGACGTGCTCGTTGAGGGCTTCCCCGGCCCCGAGCCCGAGCCAGAAGCGTCCAGGATACATGGCCTCCAGGGTCGCGGCGGCCTGGGCGATAATGGCGGGATGGTACCGGAAGCCGGGCGGCGTGACACCGGTCCCGAACCGGAGGTTCGTCGTCGCCCCGAGGGCGCCCATCCAGCTCCAGACGAAGGCGCTCTCGCCCTGCTCGGGCGTCCACGGGTGGAAGTGATCCGAGGCCATCACGGACGAGAAACCGGAATCCTCCGCGGTCTTGCACCACTTCAACAGGTCCGTCGGATGGAACTGCTCGAACATCGCCGCGTAGCCAACGGTGCCCGTAGTGTTCACGTATCCTCCTCTTCGTAGGTTTCAGCCGTCAGGTTTCAGCCGTCAGGTTTCAGCCGTCAGGTTTTCTCTCGGACAGCATATCTCGCCGTTCTTGAGACAGTTTACAACCGCAGCGTTAGAGACGATCCTCGCTCGACAAAGAAGACCGTTCACGCGCTAGAACCTGTTACCTGATACCTGAAACCCGAAGCCTTCTTTAGAAATGATCCGGGGCGAAGAGCCAGGGATCTCCGACCGGGAAAAGCTCCTCTAGGAGATCCAGAGCGCCGGGCGAGCTCGTCTCTACGAGCCCGTGCCGGACCAGCTGCCGTGCCGGGAGATAACCGGCGTAGAGTTGGGCGAGCTGACGCACGTCGAGCGCGACCCGGTCCTGCGCCTCAGCCTCCCGCACGACCTCGCCGCCGCCGACGGTGTACTCGCCGGCGTTCTCGGGGATGCCGTCGTCGGCTACGTCGAGGACGAGCGGGCCGCCGCCCTTCCTGTTCAGGCGGCCTAAAGCGCCCTCGACGTCTACGAGGCACAGCATCTGGTCGGGCTCCACTTTGGCATCGACGTAGGAGCTTTGCAGGTACGGGTGGAGCGTGTCGTTGCGGGGGGTCCAGTGTCTTATGTCGAACGCGTCGGGGTCGAGGGCGGCGAGGAAAGAGATGAGGCCCCGCCGCGCTTCGGGCGTGGCGGTGACGAGCTCTTGAACTTCGAGGCGGCGTTCGGGCTCGCGGCCCTCCCGGTAGCTGGACATCTTGTAGATCAGGTACCCACCCACCCCGCCCCCCGTGTCGTACACGGCGGCTTCGAGTTCTTTTCGGCCCAGGGTCTTGCGCCAGTACGCCTCGCTCCTGAGCGCGCAGAGCTGGTGCCCCCGCGACTCCGCTTCGTGGAGATCCCTCATCCTGGGAAGGTCTTCCTCGCGGTACGCCCGCAGGTTGCTCTGCCCGGGATCGGTGGGTAGGTCCGTGGGTTTTAGGGTGTACTCGACGGCCTCGGTGGCGAGCTCGTAGCCGAAGGAGCGGTAGAAGGCGTGGGCGAAGGGCGCGAGCATGGTGAGGGTGACGCCACGGACCCGCATGTCTCCTAACGCGGCGCGCATGAGATCGCCGGCGTAGCGCCGCCGCCGGTAGGCCGGGTGGACCATGACGGCCGCCACGCCGCCCATCGCCGCCGGCTCCCCGTCCACGAAGACTTCCATCGGCAGCACCGTGGCGCTCGCTCGGACCTCCCCGTCCTCCTCTATGACGTGGATTTGCTCCGGGTCCAGCCGCGGGTTCTGCTCCGCGTCGAAGTACTCGCGCGCGGAGGCGACTTCGTCCCCGAAGGCCGCCACCATGAGCCGCGCCAGCGCCTCGCCGTCTCCCTCTCGGTACGTGCGGATCTGCATGGGCCTCCGAAACCTCGCCTCCGGCCAGGATTCTAGCGGAAGTGGACCGGCGGGATCAGACCCCCTTCTTGCCTTTCTTGGGCTTGCCGGGACCCTCCGGCTTTCCTTCGACGGCCTCCGCCAGCCAACGGCACCACTCGGCGTTGCCCCTCTCGTACAGGATGCCCCGCTGCAACGTCGCGTAGGAGGCGAAGCGCGGTGTCTCCGGCCGGCCGATGTCGTCGGCCCACTCCTCCTCCATCCAGTCCCTTATCTCTTCGTACCGGGCGAGCTGCTCTTCGTAGCGGCGCCCCTCCTCCCGGAAGAGCCGCGCCGCCGCCTCCCCGTCCACCAGCCACACGGAGTACGCCTTGAGGGTCAGCTCATCCTTTGTCGGCCTTCTGGGGGGCGGCTGCGTCGCCCACTCCTTGAGCGCGTCGAGGCCCGCCTCCGTGGCCTCGAAGACCTTCTTGTCCGGCCGTTCCCGCTGCTCGACAACGCTGTGGGTCACGAAGCCGCCCACTTCGAGCCGCGCGAGCTCAGGGTAGATCTGGCTGTGACCAGCCCCCCAGAAGAACCCCACCCTCCCCTTCATCCTCTGCGTCACGTCGTACCCGCTCAGCGACTCCCGCGCCAACAAACCCAGGATCGCATACCCAAGCGTCGTCATCTTCCTCCAACTTTTCTTTTATGTCACTCTTGACATATAGAGTAGCAGACCGTAGAGTACCATATGTCGTAATTGACATATAGAAACGGTGGCGGAAAGGGGCGGAGATGTGCGGAAGGTCGTACGTTATGCGTGGGGCTGGGTTTGGCAAGAGGCGGCGCGGGCCGGAGTTTTTCGGTATCGACGCTGAGAAACTCGGGCCCGGGGCGAAGGTCGGGGTGGCCCTGTCGGTGCTGGCGCCCGTATTCTTGTCCGGGGTCCTTCTGGTCGTTCTGGTCCCCAACCTGTGGTGGATCTTCACGACGTACTTCTGGATCGCCTTCCCCGCCCTTGGGCTGCTCGGCAGCGGCATCTCGGGGTTGGGAGAGGAGCGGCGGGCCAGGCCCGCGGCGGTGGACCCCGAGCGGGAGTTGCTCGCGGCGCTCAGGGACCGCGGGGAGATGACCCCGGCCGGGGCGGCGGCGGAGACCTCGCTCTCGGTGGACGAGGCAGACCGGAGGCTCAGGGGTCTGGCGGAGGCCGGGCACCTGGAGATGCGGGTGCGGGGAGGCGGGCTCTTCTACGCGCTGTGGGAGGCCGAAGAGCGCCGGATCGAGGGTGTGCGATGAGATCCGGGGCGGGCGGCGCGGCGGGTTTGGCGGCGCGGGGGGGTTACAGGAGGTGGTTGCTGATCTTCGCGTCGGCCGCGGTCGTTTTCGGCCTTATGCACCATGCGGACCACGTCATACGGGGCAACCACTCGGGTTGGCCGTTTCAGGCCGAGGTCACGCCGTTCACGTTCAGCTTGCTGATCTACGCGATTATCTTGCCGGGGATCTACCTGACGGCCAGGAGGCACTCCATACCCGGTTACCACCTGTTCGTCGCCCTCGTCGGGCTGGCGCTCCTCGGTTTCGTCCACTTCGTACCGACGGGGGATTACGAAGCGCCGATCCAGGATATCTACATGGTCTATGAGGGTCCGCTCGCCGGGATGCTCGCGCTCGTAGTGCTGGCCTGCCTCATAGCCAGCGTGGCGGCGCTCGGGATAGTCGCCCTCGGTGCGATCCGCGCGAGATCACGAACCACAGAGTAACGCTGAGGGTCTTGCACGTATGCAAGACCCTTGTTGGGCGAGTGTAGGGTGACGACAGAGGAGGAAAGATGAGAGGACCAAAGATGACGGGAAAGGCGCACCCGTTCGGGACACGGGTAGGATTCGCGCGGGCCGGAGATATGCTCGAAAGATGTGGATTGGAGAATTCGTAAGGCACGCGGTGTACCTTCCCAGCAAGGACAACCAAAAGAGCCGGCGCGCCAACGCCGGTGGGAAGGATACACCGCTATGCAGAGACTAC
>JALZNL010000418.1:0-1066 GCA_030857715.1 Actinomycetota bacterium
GGACTTCCTCTGGCGGGCCTACGTCAGGAGGTTCGACCTGGAGCACGCCATCCGGTTCCTCAAGCAGACGCTCGGCTGGACCGCGCCGCGAGTCAGGCATCCCGAGCAGGCGGACAGGTGGACCTGGCTCGTGCTCGCCGCCTACGCCCAGCTCAGTCTGGCGCGCCCGTGCGTGGCCGACCGCCGTCTTCCGTGGGAGCGTCCCCAGCGCCGCCGGCGGCTCACGCCGTGCCGGGTGCTCCGGAGTTTCGCGGCACTTCTGCCGATGATAGGCACCCCGGCGAGGGCGCCGAAACCGTGCGGCAGGTCGCCGGGGAGGCCGAAAGGGCGGCTCTCCGGTCGGGCGAAGCTCTACCCGGCCATCAAGAAGAGCGCCTGATCCCGTCGGAACCACCTCCTCGATCGTTTTTCGGCGGGCTTTCACCTCGTCGCAAAACTCCTCACGGTTAAAAGACAAGATCATAAGGAACGGCAGGAAATACAAGGAGCCGGTGAGTCCCATATAAAAAAGAAGCGTCACGAGGTTCGCCCCGACGAACTCGCGGGAGCGGAAAAGGGCGGGCGGCACAATCGGCTCCCTGCCGCGCCGCTCGACGAAGACGAAGGCGGCGAGGGAGGCCGTTCCCAGCGCGAGGGCGGCGAGCACGACCGGGTCGCTGAGGCCCGAGGACGAGGACTCGATCAGCCCGTAGACGATGCCCACGAGTCCCAGCGTGGCGAGGGCCGCCCCTTTGAGATCCAGGCTTCTTGCCCGCGGGTCGCGGCTCTCGGGGACGTGCCGCGACGAGACCGCGATCGCCGCCACCGCCAATGCCGGACTGATGAGGAAGGCCGCCCGCCAAGAAACCTCCTCCACGAGCAGGCCGCCGAGGAGCGGACCCACCGCCATCGCCGCGCCGCTCAGGGCGGCCCATAGGCCGATGGCCTTCGTCCGGTGCTTCTCCTCGAAAGAAGCGCCGAGAATTGCCAGAGACCCCGGCACGAGGAGCGCGCCGCCTATACCCATGGCCGCGCGGGCGGCGATCAATTGCCCCGTCCCAGGAGCCAAAGCGCACCACACCGAGGC
>JALZNL010000418.1:1076-3287 GCA_030857715.1 Actinomycetota bacterium
GCCCAGAGCACCTCCCACGAGCACGAGGGCGTATGCGCCGTATATCCACTGCACCTCCCGCGCGCTCACCCCGAGGTCGTTTTGCATCGCCGGGAGGGCCACATTGAGAACCGCGCTGTCGAGGAAGGCCATCCCGGAGCCGAGAGAGGCGGCGGCTATGACCCACGGTCGCGAGGACGGCCCGCACGGCGCCGAAGCCTTCGATCCCCGGATGACCCCAACGTCGCATGGTTGTAATACGGCTGCCACTATCTTCCTCCTTCCGCTCCCGGTCCCGTGTGCCCCGTCGCCCTCATACTCACAATCTCCGGCGGCGGCTCTCGGATAGACGACCCGCCGCCGGATTGCTCCTTTACTCGGTGACGTTTATGACCATCGTGAGGCCGCCGCCACCTTCCTCTTCGACGTTGTCGTTGGTGGTGTGGTGCGGGATGTGGCAGTGGACGAGCCACTTGCCCGGCTCCCTCGCCTCCCAGATCACGTCGTAACGCTCGCCGGGGCCGACATTGATGGTGTCCTTCTCTATCCGCGCCGACTCGGGGACCGGGTTGCCGTCGGTCTGCACGACCTCGAACGGGCCTCCATGCACGTGCATCGGGTGGATGAAGTTGTTGTTCGAGCCGACGAAGCGAAGCCGCACCTTCTCCCCGACCTTCATATTTATGGTCTCGGTTTCGGGATACGCCTTGCCGTTGATGGTGAAGAAGTTCGGCATCGCCCCCTCCATGAGCATGGCGGGATACGTGTAGCCCTCCTTCGCGAGCCACTCCTGGAGCTGGATGGTGTACTCGAGGTCGTAGTCGTAGGCTTCGTCGAGAGCGGGTTCCTTCGGGTCCACGATGAAGGCGCCGTACATCCCGAGAGCCTGCTGGCGGTCGGGCGCTTTGTGGGAGTGGTAGAAATACGTTCCCTGCTGGCTGGCGGTGAACTCGTAGGTGAACGTCTCGCCCGGTTCGATCGGTTTTTGGGTCACGTCGGCGGGGCCGTCCATCTCGTTGGGCAGGATCATGCCGTGCCAGTGGACGCTCGTGGCTTCGGGAAGGTTGTTTTTGACGTTGATGCGTACCCGGTCCCCCTCCGTCACGCGGATGCGCGGCCCCGGAACCTGCCGGTTGAAGGCGTATGCCTCGACCTGCTCGTCCGGCAGGATGTTCCACTCGATCACGGAGACATCGAGGTCGAAGATTTTCACGCCGTCCTCGAGCCTCGGCTCCAGGGTTTGGTCGCCGCGGGCGTCGGTGGGGGCGGTGTGGGAGACTTCGCCCGGGTCCACCGCGGACATCTCCACCATAGCCTCGCCCGGAGTGTCGCGGGTCATGGTCATTCCGGGGGGCATGATCGCGCCCCCCACGTCCTCGGCGCTCAAGGAAAGGTTGACGAACTGGGCCGGGATCGCCACGCCGAGGGCGAGCGCCAGCACGGTCAGTATCGTGACCACCGCGAGCTGGGGCCGCGTGACGCCCGGCGTCATCTCGTGATGGTTCATACCCGCATGTCCTGCGACTCCATGCTCGCGCGTCGCCTCTGTGCGATGTTCCTTCATTTCTCCTCACGCTCCTTTCTGTCCGTCGGCGAAGCTCGTGCCGTGGTTCGCAAGGACACCGCTCATCGCGGCGTGCGGCACGGGTACTTCGCCGTTGGGGGATGGTTCGGCGGTTTGTTCCTCGTCGGTGGGGACGTGCATAAGGCCGTGTTTGAGGTTTTTGGAGACCATCCAGACGTTTACCGGGTAGGCGACGAAGAAGCCCACGATCACGCCGAGGGACATGACCGCCCAGAAGAGGGGTTCGGTCGGTTCCATCGCGCGCATGTCGCGGCCCATCATCAGGAAGATCATCACCGGGAACATCCCGGTGGCCATCATGTTCATCGAGAGCCACTCGGGCATGAAGGAGTTTTTGACCGCCCCGAGGTACGAGCCGCCTGCCATGTCCTTCATGAACAGCGACTGGAAGATGAAGAGCCCGAAGGCGAAGCCCGCAGCGTACTCCACGGCCAGGTCTACCCACATCGGCAGGCCGAGGGCCGCCGTTATGACTGCGGCGGTGATGATGCCGGTTGCGTCGCCCGCGATGCAGTGGACGGTGGAGCCGATGCCCTGTTTCCAGAGAGGTTTGATGAACTCCTCGTGTTCGCCGGGGGCTGGCTCCTTGTCGGTGAGTACGTAGAGGGCGAGGGCGATGGGACCCATATAGAGGGTGATGAGGATCC
>JALZNL010000419.1 GCA_030857715.1 Actinomycetota bacterium
TGTTCCCGAACGTGGGGGCGCTCATCGCCGCGGCCTACGACTTCTTCGAGCGCCACAACCGAAGACCCAGCGACGTCCTCTCGATCATCGGTTCCAATCCCGCAGAAATTACGTGAATGTACTTAGGACCGCTGCCCGCCGAATATCCTGTCTACTGCGCTACTTCTGGCAACGCCGCTTCGCCGGCCAGCAGGGCCCGGCGTTGAGTGCCGTAGGCGTCGGCGGCGAGCATGGCGTCGACGACCATCGGCGGGTGAACCTCGAAGGGCATGTTGTGGATGGTCTCGCCCTCGATGCAGGCGGCCTCGGCTACTTTCTGGAGGTCTTCGCGGGTTACGTCTTCGAGGCCGATGTCTTCGAGGGTGACGGGGAGGCCGACCTCCAGGCAGAAGTCTACGACCTCGGCCAGGATCTCGGCTGGGCGCTCCTCCAGCATGATCATGGCTATCACCCCGAAGGCGACCTTCTCCCCGTGCCAGTAGTGGTGCGTGCCTTCGAGAGCCGTAAGCCCGTTGTGGATGGAGTGGGCCGCCCCCAGCCCCCCTGACTCGAAGCCGAGCCCGGAGAGCAGGGTGTTGGCCTCCACGACCTTCTCGACGGCCGGGGTTACGGCCTGCTTCTCGACGGCGAGCCGGGCGGCGAGGCCGTGGTCCAGGAGGGTGTCGTAGCAGAGCCTGGCTATGGCGAGGGCGGCGAGCGTGGGGGCGCCGCCGGCCATGGTCTGCTTGCGGGTCCGGGAGGAGGCATCGGCCTCGAAAAAGGTGCTGAGGCCGTCCCCGATGCCGGCGACCAGGAAGCGAACGGGGGCACCGGCTATGACGGCAGTGTCCACGACGACGGCCGTCGGGTTCTTGCCGAAGAAGCGGTACTCCTTGAAGGCGCCGTCCTCGTCGTAGACGACCGAGAGGGAGCTCGTCGGTGCGTCGGTGGAGGCGATGGTTGGGACTATGACGAGGGGAAGACCCGCCGGGTGGGCGACCGCCTTGGCCGCGTCTATGGTCTTGCCGCCGCCGATGCCGACCAGCGCGTCCGCGTCGTTTTCGGAGGCGGCTTCAGCCACGCGATCTATCTCTTCGGGGGAGCACTCGCCGCCGAACTCGACGCGGGTGGCGCCGGAGATGTCATTCAGCGTGCCGCCCATGATCTCGTCCACTATAGGATCGCCCAGGATCAGGGGCCGCGTCGAACCGAGCTGCTCCAGCACCTCCCCGATCCTCTCCACGGCACCCGCGCCCTGTATGTACTTGCCCGGCGACGCGAACACCGCGGCCAGGGGCCTTCCGCCCTTTTCATGCATCAGCGCGTTCTCCTCACAGAATCGTGGACGTACCGGTTACTTGCCGCCGTTTCCCCGGGCTTGCTTGGCGTTTTCGAGGTCGATCTGCTTGCGCACCTCCGCCGGCGGCCCCTGGACGTAGAGCACCGCCCCCCAGGACATAAAGATGGTCGGGTCCCCAGGGTTGCGCTTTACCTCGATGCCGAGGTCCCCGTAGTGTTCGAGCAGGAAAGAGGCGGTAACGGCCTCGGGCTTGTCCCTGACCGGCTTGGCCGGCTCGTCGGCATCAAGGTTCGGGCCTGCCATGTAGGAGACGAAGACCCAGTAGTTCAGCCACTCCGAGAGTATCGGGGGCTTGGCGGTTCGTGCGTCGTCCGTCGTCGTCATTAGTACGGCCTCTCTATCCAGACGGGCTCGGGTGTGATCTCCTCTTCCGGCTTGCCCCCCGCGGAGTTGGCCTTGCTACCGCTCACGGTCAATCCCACACGCACCTTCATGTCTTCTTCGCAAAGGATCTGGCACGACAGCCGCTGCTTCTCCAGGAGGTCCCGCATCTGCAGCGCCATCATCTCGGCCTGCGTCATGTCCTCGGGCTCCCCCTCCAGGAACTCAACCCGGCACGTCGTGCAGTGCGCGTAGCTCCCGCACTGGTGCTGGATGTCCACCCCGGCATCCTCTTCGATGGCGAGGACCAACCGCTTGCCGTCCTCGACCTCTACCGGCTCAGCACCCTCGACCTCTAACCTGGGCAAACCGTTCCCCTTTCGTTCAGTAACTGCATCCCTCTAACGTCCGTTCTGGATCAACGCGGAGGCCTCCCGCCCGGCCCACTGCACGAGCTCGATGAGGTGCCTCTGCCCCTCCTCCCGGATGCGCATGGGCGTCGTGGATAACCCTATCGCCCCCTCGACCTTGCCGTTCTCGTCCTGTACGGGCGCCGCCACGCAACACAGGTTCAGCGCGAACTCCTCGAAGTCCGTCGCCAGCCCCACCATCCGCGCCTTGTTGAGCTGCGCGTGCAAAAGCGCCGGCTGGATGATGGTCCGGGGCGTGAACGCCTCTAGCCCGTGGTCGTCCACGTAGTCGTCCACGTAAGCGGAGCCCTGGCCGGCCAGCAGCACCTTGCCCAAAGCCAGCGCGTGCGTGGCCCCCTGGAAGCCCGGCGTGACCCCCACGGGCGGCCCGTCAGGCGGGGCCTTGACCTGCGTGACGGTGACCTGCCCGTCGGAGAGCACCGCCGTGTAGACGTTCCGGCGTGACCGCTGGGCGAGCTCCGCCACGACGGGTTCGATGGTGGCGTCGAGGTTGCTCCTCGCGTTGTGCTTGAGCTCGGCGACGGCGGGACCCAGCCTGTAGCCTCCGTTCTTGGGGACCCTGTCGATGTACCCCTCCTCCACGAGTATGTGCAGCAGGTAGTAGCAATTGGAGAGGCTCGTCTCTATCTCCCGGGCCAGCTGCTTCGCCGTGAGATCCTCCCCGCGCCGGCTGACGAGGTCTATGATCTTGAAGACCCGCCGCACGCTCCTGAACTTGGGGCCAGTCTCAACCTCCCGCACCGGCGCAGCACCGTTGGCCTTCTCCGAATAATGCCGCCTCATTGACGGTCACCCCGATCTCGCACCCCTCTCACGAGGCGCTATGGTTGCCTTTCCCAGACCCTGATTTTGTAACATCTGCTCCCACGCGCAAGCCCTCTACCCCATTCCATGTGAATTTTCTCACATTATTGGAAAAATCGGTCAGTGGCCTTTGCCGGCCCAGACGGCGCACATAAGATGGTTTTGTAAGAAAGGGAACTTGAAGGGTATGCCGTCGGGAAAGCGGAGGAGGTACAGGGGAAAAGCCGTGTAAAGAAGTGCGTTTGGTAGGTAGCCGGACTCTAGAGAGGAGTCATTCTACGTGGCCCGAAGAAGCGTAACCAAGGCACACAAGAAGATCCAGGAGCTCTCCTGGGAACCGACTTTCGTCGAGAAAGACCCGAAGTACAAGACCGA
>JALZNL010000420.1 GCA_030857715.1 Actinomycetota bacterium
TCGCAGACCCGGGGCGGCGCACCGTAACCGTGTACCGTTCACGAGAGGAAATACGCGTCCTCACGGCCGAAGCTGAGGACGTCGTGGACGGCGCCGACGTGGTACCCGGCTGGAAGTTGCCCGTCGCGGAGATCTTCGCCCAGGGATAGGGAGACGGCTTGGATCACGAGCGTTTCATGCGACGGGCTTTAGAAATTGCGCGCGGCAACCCCGATGCGCCCTTCGGCTGCGTCATCGTCGATGGGCGGACCGGAGAGATCTTGGCCGAAGGCCTCAACGACGCGGAGAAGAGCCCCATCCTGCACGGCGAGACGGCTGCGGTGATGGACCTTTTCGACAGACGGCCGGACGCTGACCCCTCCAACCTCGTCCTCTACACGACCGCCGAGCCCTGCCCGATGTGCTCAGGCGCGATCCTCTGGAGCGGCATCCCCCGGGTCGTGCTGGGAACCCGCCTCGAAACCCTCAAGAGACTCGGCCGGCCGCTGATCGACCTCCCCTGCGAAGAGGTCTCCCGGCGGGCCTCCTTCGGCGGCTTCGAGGTCACGTACGGCGTCCTCGAAGCGGAGTGTGACGCCCTCTTCGAGGAGATGGTCCGGCGCACGGATAACCCCTGACACCACGTCCGGACGAAAGGTACCGGCGCCCGATGATCCGACCGACCGTGTAGGGGAGTCCCCCGACGCCTCTCTAGGCCTGTATCTCCGCGCCGAAGCCCGCGGAACGCAGCATCTCGCGCGCCGCGGGCGCCGCCTTCGCGTCCAGGGTCAGGACGAGGGCCGCCCTCTCCGTGTTCGAGTGGCGGACGTAGAGGTCGAGGATGTTGATGTTGTTGGATCCCATGAGGGTCGTCACCTCGGCGAAGACGCCGGGGCGGTTCTCTACCGGGATGGCGACGTCGGAGTTCTCGCCGCTCTTCTCGACCAGGATGCCGCCGAGGGCGTCGTAGGCCTCGCGGGCGGCCAGGAAGCGGTCCTCGATGGCCTTGCGGTCCTTGATCTCACTCCCAAGCTGCGCCATCGCCCCCGCGAAATGGGCCAGGGCCTCGCCGAGCGCCGGCGCGTTCTCGGCCAGGATGTCCGACCAGAGCGCGGGGTTTGACGCCCCGACCCGCGTCAGGTCCCGGAAGGAAGGCCCGGCGAAGGAGAGGGCCTCGGGCGAGATGTCGGAGGCCACTTTCAGGAGCGCCGCGGCCATGAGGTGGGGCAGGTGGGAGAGGGCGGCCATGAGGAGGTCGTGCTTTTCGGGGTCCACGGCGGTCGGGACGGAGCCGAGCTCGCGCACGAAGCCCGAGACCTCGCGGTAGTCGTCGGGGTCGGTGTGCGCGGTGGTCGTGAGGAAGTAGCGGGCGCCGTGGAAGAGCCCGGCCTTCGCGTTGGCGACGCCGGCGAGCTGGCTCCCGGCCATCGGGTGGCCTCCGACGAAGCGCAGGCTCTCCCTCTCCGCCGCCCGGACTATGGCGCTCTTGGCGCTGGCGACGTCGGTCACGAGGGCGTCGGTCGGGGTGAGCTCGGAGAGGAGCGCGGTCACCTTCGAGATAGGGGCGGCGAGCACGACGAGGTCGGCCCCGCGAACCTCTTTGAGGGTGGAGGCGCGGTCCACCGCGCCCAGCTCCTCGGCCTTTTCGAGTACCTCCGGGCGGTCCACGCCCACGACCTCCCAGCCGGAATTTCGGGCGGCGAGGCCGACGGAGCCCCCGATCAGGCCGACCCCGACGATGCCCAGCGTGCGGCTCAAACGCTTCTCCCCGCGATGCGATCTGAGGCCCCTACGGCCTTCACTACCCGGTCGTTCTCCTCCGAGTTGCCGACCGTCACCCGGCTCCATCCAGGGTAGCCCAGAGCCGCGCCTTCCCTGACCAGGATGCCGGACTCCTCGAACTCATTCGCCCCGAACCGGACCATCACGAAGTTCCCCTGCGAAGGGATAAAGCCCAGGCCAGCCTCGCCAAAAGCCTGCTGCAGCCTCCCGCGTTCCCTGACGACGAAGCGGGCGCGCTCCCTGACTTTCTCCTCCGCCAGCATCGAGGCCGTGGCCGCGACCTGGGCTGCCAGGTTCACGGAGACCGGGAAGCGGACCCTCTCGGCGTAGTCCGAGATCCTGCCGGAGGCGATACCGTAGCCGCATCTGAGGCCCGCCAGCCCGTGGGCCTTGGAGAACGTGCGGGCCACGACGACGTTCTCCATCTCCAGGGCGAGTGCGTGGGAGTCCTGGTACTCGGGGTCGTCGACGAACTCGACGTAGGCTTCGTCCAGGATCAGGAGCACGTGTTCGGGTAACTCCGAGGCCAGACCCCGCACTTCCGAGAGCGGAAGGTAGGTCCCGCTGGGGTTGTTTGGGTTGCAGAGGATCACGGCCCGCGTCCGGTCCGTTACGGCTGAGAGGATTCCGTCCGCCGGTATCCCGGCTGGTATCCCGTTTGTCTCCGTCAGGGGGACGGGACGCGCGGTCATCCCGAGGACGGCGCAGAGCATCGGGTAGAGGCTGAACGACGGCCAGGGGTAGACGACCTCGCCGCCCGCGGGCAGGAGCTGGAGCGCGTTCAGCAGCACCTCGCTCGACCCGTTGCCGACGAGGACGTTGCGCGTCTCGACGCCCGCGTTGGCCCCGGCGATCACCTGCCGGAGCCGGGAGACGTGGCTGTCCGGGTAGCGGTTGGCGCGGGGCAGCACCTCCGAGAGCGCGGCCTCGGCCTCGGGCAGCGGCCCGAAGGCAAGCTCGTTGGAGGTCAGCTTCGCGTAGTCGTCGGCCCTGCCCTCGGCGGCAAGGCGCCAGGACTTCGGGGGGACGTAGGTTCGTAGAGAATCCAGTTCGGGTCTAAAGGCTACAGGCATCAGGTATCAGGCTTCAGCTTTCGGGTTGTTGTGGACAGACTCCAATCGTCAAAGACTAGGCTTCTTGCCCTTCTCTTTCAACAGGTTCGGTGTAACGGACCGGGTTTCGGTTCACCGGAATTTCCTGACGCCTGAAACCTGATGCCTGAGACCTACCCTGCTACAATCCGGGACCTATGACGGAAGCGGAGAGACAGGCAAAGGTTCAAGAGCTTCGGGAGCGGGTAGACGAGGTCGATCTGGAGTTGATCCGCGCGCTCAGCGAGCGGGCGCAGATCGTGCAGGACCTCGCCCGGATAAAGGCCGAGGTCGGGATCCCGATCTTCGACCCAAAGCGCGAGGAAGAGATCTTGCGGAAGGTCGTGGAGCAGAACCCGGGCCCGATCTACGACTCCTCGATGCGCGAGATCTTCGAGCTGATCCTGCACCGCAT
>JALZNL010000421.1 GCA_030857715.1 Actinomycetota bacterium
GTCATCAACCGCGCGCTGGTCTACGTCGCGCTGACCGCGACGCTGGTGCTGGTCTATCTCGGCAGCGTCGTCTCTCTGCAGTACGCGTTCCGAACGCTGACCGGAGGTGGCTCGCAGCTGGTGATCGTGGCCTCCACGCTGGCGATAGCCGCGTTGTTCAACCCCCTGCGACAGCGGATGCAGGCGTTCGTGGATCGTCGCTTCTACCGGAGAAAGTACGACGCCGCCAAGACACTCGAAGCCTTCTCCGCTCGGCTGCGCGACGAGACAGACCTCGAAGCCTTGAGCGAGGATCTGGTCGCGGTGGTGGGGGACACGATGCGCCCCGAGCACGTCCGATTGTGGTTGCGGCCCCCGGACGGGCAGAGACCGGGGAGGGACGGTTGAGTGCCCGGATCGCAGCCCCGCTCGCCTGGTCCGTCTGGGCGCTCTCCGTGGTGTTTGTCGCGCTGGGGCTTCTCTTTTTGTTCCTCAACGGTTCCTTCGAAGCTCTGCTGGGCGAGTCTCTGGGGGTCGACGTGGTCGCGGGGGTAACGTTCCCGACGGTCGGCGCCATCATAGCCTCGCGCCGGCCAGGGAACGCTGTGGGCTGGATCTTCTGCGCCACGGGTCTCTGCGGAGGGGCCGCGGTCTTCACCGCCGAGTACGCCATCTACGCTCACGTCACGAACCCCGGCCCGCTCCCGGCGGGCGTGATCTCGGCCTGGTTTGGGACCTGGATCTGGGTGCCCAGTGTCGCCCCCATTGCGACTTTCTTGCTCCTGCTCTTCCCCCACGGGCGTCTGCTCTCTCCTCGCTGGCGGCCGGTCGCCTGGCTCGCCGCCGGTACGACCGCGGCGGGGGTCGGCCTCCTGGCGGTCGCGCCGTGGGAGAGCCTGGAACCCGGCATACCGGGTAAGAACCCGTTCGAGATCGAAGCACTCGGCCCCGTCCTGTTGGCGCTCGGTATCTCTGTCCTGGCGCTCTGGTCCGTGAGCGCCCTGCTCTCCGCCGTCTCCCTGTTCCTGAGCTTCCGTCGCTCGCAGGGCGTGGAGCGCCAGCAGATGAAATGGTTCGTCTACGCCGGGGTCCTGATCGTCGTCGTCCTGGTTCAACCACCCGGTAGCCCGCTCGGGGATGTGGCCTCGTTCCTGCAGATCGTATTCACACCCCTGTTGCCGGTCGCCGCAGGCGTCGCCATCTTGAGGCACCGCCTCTACGATATAGACATCATCATCAACCGCACCCTCGTCTACGGCGCGCTCACCGCTTCGCTGGCGCTCGCGTACTTCGGGAGCGTGGTCTTCCTGCAGTACGTCTTCCGCGCGCTGACCGGGGGCGGCTCCCAGCTTGCCGTCGTCGCCTCGACCCTGACGATAGCGGCCCTGTTCAACCCCCTGAGGCGACGCATCCAGAATTTTATAGACCGGCGCTTCTACCGCAGAAAGTACGATGCGAGGAGGACGCTCGAAGAGTTCGGCGCGAAGCTACGCGACGAGACAGACCTCGAAGACCTGACCGGCGAGTTGGTGGGGGTGGCGCGGGGGACGGTGCAGCCGGCGCACGTCTCACTCTGGCTGCGGGGACCGATGTCCCACGAGAAGAGAGAGCGAGATGTCTGATCGCTTCTACTCACGATTGGCCTGGTCCTTATTCGCGCTGGCGCTGCTCATCCTGGCATCGGGCTTGATCCTCTGGTCGCCGGACGCGAGCTTTTTCCTGGCGTTCGCCTTGATCGCCGCGCCGTTCGCGGTCGTGGGCGCGCTGGTCGCTTCGCGCCGTCCGCGCAACACTATCGGCTGGCTCTTTCTGGCGTTCGCGGTCGTGGCGGCCTTCGTCGCCTCCGCGGATAGGTACGCATCCTACGCGCTGGTCGAGCATCCCGGTTCGCTGCCGGGCGGCGACTGGGTGGCGTGGCTGGCGTCCGGGATCTGGCACCCCGCCTTCGGCTTTTTCGTCTTCGCCTTCCTCCTGTTTCCGGACGGGCGGTTGCCCTCCGCGCGCTGGCGCCCGGTGGCCTGGATCGCCGCCGCGAACTACCTCATGGGCGGGGTACTCGGGCTGCTGTGGGGGCCGCTGTTCGGGGAGTTCTTCCCGTATGTTGAACCTCCGTTCCGGTTGCCGAGCTACCTCATCGCATTTGTAGCTTTCGATGTCTTTCTGATCTGCAACTTTGCCCTGCTCGCGCTGTCGGCCATCTCGCTCGTGCTGCGGCTGCGCAGGGCGGCGGGGGTCGAGCGCCAGCAGCTCAAGTGGTTCGTCTACGCCGTCGCGCTGTTCGCGCTCGTCTTCCCGCCGGGCGTCTTCTTCCTGGGGGACGGACGCCTGATCGTGGTCCTGCTGCCCCTTGTCCCCGCGGCCGCCGGCATCGCCATCCTCAAGCACCGCCTCTACGACATAGACGTCGTCATAAACCGTACCCTCGTCTACGGTACCTTGACGGCTACGCTGGCCCTGATCTACGTCGGCGGCATCGTTGGTTTGCAGTACGTCTTCCGCGCTCTTGCGGGACAGGAGTCTCAACTCGCCATCGTGGCCTCCACGCTCGCCATCGCCGCGTTGTTCAGACCGCTGCGGCGTCGCCTGCAAGACTTCGTAGACCGCCGCTTCTATCGCAGTAAGTACGACGCCGCCAGGACGCTGGAAGCGTTCTCGGCGAAACTGCGCGACAAGACGGGTCTCGAAGACCTGACCGGCGAGCTGGTTGGTGTCGCGCAGCAGACGGTGCAACCCGAGCACGTCTCGCTGTGGCTGCGGGCAGCCCGCGAAGAGGCTGCCTGGGAGCGGGAGCGGTGAGCCGGCGGGCCGCCTCGCGGGTGGCAGGGGCTTCGTGCGCGCTGATCGTGTTTCTGGGCGCGTGCGTTATAGCGCTCCAGGTGCTCAACGACCGTGCCACGGTGCAAGATACGGTCGCCGCCGGGGGAGCCGTCACGTCGGCGGTTGTGGGCGCGGTGGTCGCCTCGCGCCACCCCGGGAACCCGGTCGGGTGGTTCTTTCTCGGGAGCTCGATGAGCCTTACGTTGGCGGAGTTCACGAGCGAGTACGCCCTCTATGGGCTACGCACCGAGCCGGGGTCGCTCCCACTAGCCGGGGCGATGGCCTGGCCGCAGACCTGGCTCTGGGTGCCCGGCGTCTCGCTGTCGCTCATCTTCCTCCCGCTCTACTTCCCGAACGGCCGTCTCCTCTCGGCGCGCTGGAGATGGGTGGTCCTGCTCGCCGCCGCCTTCTGCGCGTACTCGGTGGTCGTGTCGGCCTTCCTGTCGGAGAGGGCCGACTCCGAAG
>JALZNL010000422.1 GCA_030857715.1 Actinomycetota bacterium
CCGGGCGCCGAGAGTGGGAACTGTCCGGAGGGATCTTGCGCTGCGCCGAATGCAACCGGGCGATGAGCGCCCGCTCGCACTCCAAGCCCAAGCGAGACTACTTCTACTACTGTTGCAGCGCGGGCGCTTTCGACAAGCCGCACATCTGCACCGTGAGCAAGAACCACAAAGCGAAAGATCTAGAAGCGCGGACGTGGGAGGCGGCCTCCGAGATCCTCAAGGACCCCGGCCGCCTACGCGCCGGCCTGGACGAGATGATCGAGCGGGAGAGGAGCGGCGGGGACCGCGGCGACCCGGCGCCCGAAGCCCGGACGTGGACGGACAAGCTCGCGGAGGTCGGTCGCAAGAGGGACGGCTACCTGGACCTCGCCGCCGACGGCATCGTGGGCCGCGCCGAGCTCCGGGCCAAGCTCGCGGCCCTCGAAGAGACCCGCGAGACCGCCGAGCGGGAGCTGGACACCCTCCGGCGGCGGACGGAGCGGTTGGAGCGCCTCGAGCGCGACCGGGACGGCCTCATAGAAACCTACGCCTCGCTCGTTCCCGAGGCCATCGACGCGCTCGGTTCGGAAGAGCGCCATCGGGTGTATAAAATGATGGGCCTGAAAGCACTCCTGGGCGCGGACGGCGCCCTCGAACTGAGCGGGGACGTTATCGGTTTCCCCAAGAACGGAATTTCATCGTCATGAAGGTGATTGTCGCAAGCAACCTGGTCAAGTACCACGGCGGGGACCTGAAGGTCCTCTCCGGCGCGACCCTGTCCATAGAGGCCGGGGAGAAGGTCGGGCTCGTCGGGCGCAACGGGGCCGGCAAGACGACGCTGCTTGAGATACTCGCCGGAAACTCCCGGCCGGACGAGGGCTCGGTCGAGCACCCGGGCGAGGCGAGGGTCGGCATGACGGCCCAGAAGCTCTACGCCGGCGACCGCGGCCGGCGGTCCGTGGAAGAGGAGATCTCCTCCGCCTTCGAGCCCCTGATGGAACGCGAGCGGGAACTGGAGGAGCTCGGCGCGCAGCTCTCCGATGACCCCTCGGGCGCCCTGATGGAGCGCTACGGACGTCTGCAGAGCGCGTTCGAGCGGGACGGCGGCTACGACTACCGCGCCAGGGCCGCCTCGACCCTCTCCTCTTTAGGTTTCGCGCCGGAGGACTGGAAGCGCCCGGTCGGGTCTTTCTCAGGCGGGGAGCAGAGCCGGGTGGCCCTCGCGCGGCTGCTCCTCGAAGAGCCAGACCTGATCCTGCTCGACGAGCCGACCAACCACCTGGACCTCCAGGCCATCGAGTGGCTCGAAGGCTTCGTCAAGAACGCAAAGAGCGCCGTCCTCGTCGTCTCCCACGACCGCTACTTCCTGGACGCCGTCTCCGGCTCGATCCTCGAGATGGAGGACGGCGGGGTCTCACGCTACACCGGCAACTACAGCCGCTACGTCGAGGAGAAGAAAGCCCGCGCGGAGCAACTCACCCGCAAGGCGAAGGCTAACGCCGACCGCCGCGCCCAACTGGAGCGCTTCGTCGAGAAGAACCGCGCCAAGGCCACCAAGGCGGCCCAGGCCCGCAGCAAGCAGAAGCTCCTCGACCGCATGGAGAAGATAGAGGACCCCAAGAACCGGGCCAAGAACGTCAGGATGGACCTCGGCGGCGAGACCCGCCGCGCGGGCCGCGTCGTGATGGAGATGGAGGGCGTCCGCTACGCCCACGACGACTCGGACACCCCCCTGCTGGACGACCTGGACCTCATCGTGGAGCGTGGGGAGCGGGTCGCCCTACTCGGCCCGAACGGGACCGGTAAGAGCACCATCATGCGCCTCGCCACCGCCGAGCTCTCGCCCGGTGGGGGCCTCGTCCGACTCGGCAACAACGTCTCCCCCGCCTACCAGGACCAGCAACTCGCCCGCCTGGACGACCGAAAGACCGTCCTCCAGGAGGCGATGGGCGCCACCGGCCTCGACGCGCCCGAAACCCGCGAGCTACTCGGCGCCTTCCTCTTCTCCGGCGGAGACGTCTTCAAGAAAGTCTCCGCCCTCTCCGGCGGCGAGCGCAACCGCCTGAGCCTCGCCGAGATAGTCGTGAGCGGCGCGAACCTCCTCCTCCTCGACGAGCCCACCAACAACCTCGACATCCCGGCCCGCGAGGCCCTCGAAGAGGCCCTGCTGGAGTACCGGGGCACCATGTTCTTTATAAGCCACGACCGCTACTTCCTCCGCAAGCTCGCCACGAGGGTGGTAGAGCTCGAAGACAAGAAACTGACCAACTTCCTCGGCGGCTACGACTACTACCGCGCCCACCGCCGCCTCGACGAGGGCCCGAAGAACGGCAAACGCCGTCCCCGCCGCCGTATCCGCCCCGGCCAGAGCAAAGAAGAGAGCATCCTCGCCAGCCGCCTCGTCGCCGTGGAAGGCGAGATAGACGCAACAGAACGCCGGCTCGTCCGCCTCGAAAAAGAACTGGCCACCTCGGAACTCTACTCCGACGGCAAACGCTCCCGCGAAGTCGTAACGGAGCATCGCCAGCTAAAAGGAGTTCTCGACGGTCTTTATACCGATTGGGGACAGTTGCTCGAGGAGGCAGAGGAAGTGGGATTGTAAAAAGGCTCGAGGTTAGAGGCTCAAGGCATCAGGTGACCGGTGACGAACCTCGACGATTGGCGAAACCCTCACGTACGGCGGAGATAAACACAAGCCTGGACGAACATCCCAAAAGCCCTGAAGCGGTAGCTCAGTGGACAACCCTAATTCTGTGGCCTAATACCTCGAACCTAATGCCTAAAACCTACAAAAGTCGGGACGAGAGGATTCGAACCTCCGACCTCCTCGTCCCGAACGAGGCGCGCTACCAGGCTGCGCTACGTCCCGACTGAGCGGATATTATAGCAGTCGGATTCCGGCTGTCAGCCTTCGGCCGCAGGCTCGGCTATCTCCGACGGGGGCGCGTGGGGCCCGCACCGAACAACAAGGTCGCGCCCCTGGTGAGGCCCGCGTCCATATCAGCGTGGGAGGCACCGTAATCCTTCCGGGCCACCGCACCTGGGCGCTCTGCCGTGTCGGTCTTCTCGAGAGGGCGGCCCCGCAGGAACACGGCCAGTCGGCGCAACCGCCCGGCGAGCCGGCCGTGAGGAACGGGAGTGGGCAGGACCTGATCCTCGCCCACCAGGGACGCCCGGCTGACGGCTGTGTCGTCGCTCAACACCTTCATCGCTCCTCCATTCAGTCCTTGTATCACCACTTGCAACAACGGACCGTAACGCAGGGCTA
>JALZNL010000054.1 GCA_030857715.1 Actinomycetota bacterium
CGGTGGACCCGAGATCACGGTCAGCATGGACGCCTCGCACGGCTTTATCCAGGTCTTCACCGGCGACACGCTGGCGGAAGAAGACCGGCGCCGCGGCATCGCGATAGAACCAATGACCTGCGCCCCTAACGCCTTCAACTCCGGCGACGGGTTGCGCGTCCTCGCCCCCGGAGAATCGTTTACCAGTATCTGGAGCATGGCCTGCGGGTGATGCAGGCTTCGGGACCGTCCTGCCTGGGACGGTCCCCGCCTACGACGGGGAACGCCTCCCTCTGAGGGCCGCGGTCGCGGCCGAGGCCGCGTCGGCCATGAGGCGGACGTCCGAGGAGACGTTGACGAAGTTAAATCCTTTGTCGATCATGCGCCCCGCGTACTCCGTGGAGCCGGTGAAGATCCCGGCAGCGAGACCCTGCTCCCGCGCCGAACCGACGATTCGGCCTATGGCCTCGACCACCTCGGGCTCCTCGCGGTCCATGCCGGGCCCGTGCCCGAGGGCCTGGCCGAGGTCCGACGGCCCGACGAAAACGGCGTCGAGGCCTGGGACGTTCAGGATGCCGTCGAGGTCTTCGAGGGCATCCTTCGTTTCGATCATCGCCATCGTCACGACGGTTTCGTTGGCATTGGCGGCGTAGTCCGGGCCGCCGTAGAGGTTGGCCCGGAACGGCCCGTAGCTGCGGTAGCCCTCGGGCGGGTAGCGGCAGGCCCCGACAAAAGCCTCGGCGTCTCTGCGGCCCTCGATCATGGGGCAGATGACACCGTAGCAGCCCGCGTCCAGGAGCTTCATGACCGTGCCCGGATCATTCCAGTTCACCCGCGCGAACGGCACCACGTCCGTGGTCGAGATGGCCTGGAACATGGGGACGACGTCTCCCACCTCGGGCGGCCCGTGCTGCAGGTCTATGGTGAGGCTGTCGTAGCCCGAGTGGGCCATCGTCTCGGCCGCGAAGGGGCTCGGCACGTGCAGCCATCCGTTGAGGACCACGCCCCCGCTCCTCCAGATGGACCTGACCCTGTTCTCCCGCATCCCCTGCTCCTCCCCGCCTCCGGTAGTCCAAGAACCCGTCCCACAAAAACAGGACGATGGGTAATTCTATGCCGGACGATACCTTCTTGCCGCCGGCCCGTCTCATCGGTGGAAAAGACGATGCGCCGTTTTCGTGTCAGGCCCGGGCTTGATGGTAAGCTGGCCGGCGTCGACGGTTGGCGCGGGAGAGGGGCGGGCGCTATGGGTGTGATCTCCGGTATAGACGGGCTGCGGGTGGGAGAACGGGCGCTCGCCTTCTGGGGCCTGGGCCAGGTGGGGGTGGCGATCAAGGGCCCGCGGGGCGTGCTGTACGTGGACCCGTACCTGACCGACTCCGACGGCGAGGGCGGCAGCCTGGAACGGACCTTCCCTCCCCCGCTCAGGCCGGACGAGGTCACCAACGCCAACGCGGTCCTCCTCACCCACGATCACATAGACCACACGGACCCGGAGACCGTCCTACCGCTCTCCGAAGCGTCGCCGCAAGCCCGTTTCGTCGCCCCCTCCACCAGCCGCGACACGCTCGTAGGGGCGGGGCTGGACGCAGGGCGCGTCGTCGTGCCCGAGGTCGGTAAGCCCCTGGAGGTCGCCGGGGCCACCGTCACGGCGGTACCTTCCGCCCACACGGAGCTGGAGCACGACCCGGAGCGCGGTTACGCGTACCTGGGGTACGTGATCGAGTGCAACAGCGTAACCGTCTACCACGCGGGCGACACGGTGGTCTACGACGGCCTGATAGAGACGCTCTCCGCCTGGAAGATAGACGTGGCCTTCGTCCCCATCAACGGCCGCGACTACTTCAGGACGGCCCAGAACATCATCGGCAACACGGACTTCCGGGAGGCGGCGCAGCTCGCCGAGGCCCTGGACTTCGGCCTGATCGTGCCAACCCACTACGACCTCTTCGCCTTCAACGGCGCCGACCCGGGCCACTTCGTAAGCCACCTGTACAACCTGAACCCGATGCGCCGCCACAAGCTGCTACGCCCGGGCGAGCTCTTCTATTTCGCGAAGGACCAGACGTAGGGGAGTTTCGCGAAACGCCCCTACAGCGAACGCGTTGGAAGATCCCGGGTTACGGGCGTCGGGCCCTGACGAGGAAGCTCCGCGGGAGGCCCGGCAGCCGCCTGGGGACCACCGGGCCGGGCCACCGGCCGAAGTCCGCCCCCTCCTCGCCGGGCTGCGTCACGCGCGCCTCCCAGCCGTGGCGGGCCAGGAGCGTTTCGGGATCGTTGGTCCCGAAGCGCCCCCGCGCGCCGCGCCGGGCGAGGGAGGCCAGTTGCGGCCACGCCCCCGGAGAGAACAGCATGTTGCGGTTCATCAAGTCCAGGCCGAGGAGGCTGCCCGGAACCGTTAGCGCGTCCATCTTCTCGAGCAACCCACGCACGTCGGCCCCGCTCAGGTAGAAGAGGAGGCCCTCCACGAGCCAGGCCGAAGGCCTCTTCGCATCGTACCCGGCCGCGAGGAGCGCCCCCGGCCAGTCCTTCTGTGCGAGGTCCACCGCGACCGCGTGCCGCTCGCAGCGCTCCTCTATCCCGGACTCCTCGATCACGCGGTCTTTGGCCTCGAGCACCTCCGGCAGGTCCATCTCGAAGAGCCGGGTTTGGGGCGGCCAGCCCAGGCGGAAGGCGCGCGTGTCCATCCCGGCCGCCGCGAGCACGACCTGGCGTGTCCCCGATCTCTCGCAGGCATCCAGCAGGAAGTCGTCGAAGAAGCGGGTGCGGATCACAGCGTACAACCCCGGCCCGCCCGGCCGGGCGGCGGTCTCCATGCGGTCCAACCACGCGAAGCCCTCTGGGCCGGCGAGATCCGCGGCGAGGGGGTCGTAGAACAGACGGTCCTCCCGCTCGCTCTCCCTGGCCCTCGCGGCGGCCATCCACCGCGACTTCGGCGCGACGGGGTTGCCCCGATGCCGCCCGTTCACCGTCCGCCCCCTAACGGCCCGAGCGGGGCGCGAGCCAGTCCCGGACCCTGGGCCACAGGTCCGCGGCGCCAGGCCCGACGAGCATGCCCACGTGCCCGGCGTCCAGGGAGACGGACTCCTTGTCCCGGCTGCTGGCGAGGATGGTCGTGGCCCTCGTCTGGGAGGTCGGGACGACGTAGTCCCACTTGCCCGAGACGTTGAGCACGGAGCACCCGATGTTCGAGAGGTTCACCCTGCGCCCGCGGAGCTCTATCTGCCTCTTGACGAGTTTGTCGCGCTGGTAGAAGTCCCGCACCCACCTCCGGAAGGTCTCGCCGGGGAAGGGGGCCGCGTCATCCACCCACTTGCTCACCGCCAGCCACGAACGCAGGGAGACGTCCCGCCGGGCCTGGGCCCGGATCTCGCGCAGGGCCGCGTCGTAGAGGCCGAAGCCGCCGGCCCGGGCGGCCGTGCCCACCGCGGCGGCCTGCAACGAGGCCGCCGTGTTGATGAGCGAGCTCGCAAAGTCCGTCGGCAGGTTCCCGAGAAACCGCGGCACCACCGCAGGATCGAAGAACACCCCGCCGCTCCGGCTCGCGAGCGTCCAGAGCCCGAGGAGACCGGGGTCCCGCGGTACGAACTCCGTGGGCGCCGAGAGCAGCACGAGGTTCTTGAGGGGTCCCCCCGGGAACAGCGAGGCGTACATGGCGCACAACGTCCCCCCTGGGACTGGCCGAAGAGGCTGACCTCCTCAGCCCCCGAGGTCTCGAGGACCTTCTCGACCGCGCCGTGCATGTAGCCCAGGACAAAGTCCTCCAGCGACAGCCCCGCGTCCTCGGCGCCGGAGACCCCGAAGTCCAGCATGTAGACGTCGAACCCTTCTCCGACCAGGTACTCCACCAGGCTGTTACCGGGCACGAGGTCCAGGACGTAAGGCTTGAGCACGAACCCGTAGACCAGAAGCACCGGCACCGGACGTCCCTTCCCTGCACCACCGTCGGGTCGCCGGTAGCGGTAGAGCCTGGTCTTGTCTCTGCTCCAGACCACCTCCCTGGGCGTGACCCCCGTCTCGACCCCTATCTCCTGCAACAGCACGTGCGTGCCCGTCGCGTACTTCCTGGCACGAATCGTCTCCGGGCCATCGTAGTTGCAGACGCCGAACGGCCCCAGGTTCCACCCACCAGCCGGGCCGCTTTCTGTCCATGATGGCGGCCTCGCCCCGTCGGAAGAGACACGCTCCAGGATCACGCCCGGCCACCCATCCGCCGCCCGAGAACCCCGGCAACGGCCCGCACAGGATGCTCGACCACCCCACTAATCCTGTACCTGCTCTCCACCACGCCAAGCCCTCCGAGAAAATCGCCCGAATGCTCATCTATTATGTGCATTTTATATATATGCGTTGTTGACAATCTTCGGGGTAGGTCGAAGCCGTCTTTCGGGTTCGTCTGCTCTTAGGGGCCTGTCTGTTGCGTCTTGCGGAGGGGGGCGCCGACCTCGTGCAGGTGGGTGAGGATCTCGCGGTAGGACTGGAGCACGCTGGTCTCGTGGTAGGAGATCTCGAGGTCCCGGCAGAAGTCCTTGATGATCGGCTGCGCTTCCTTGAGCTTGTTTCGGGGGAGCCTGGGGAAGAGGTGGTGTTCGATCTGGTAGTTGAGGCCGCCGTACCAGAAGTCGGTGACCGGGTGGGCGAAGACGTTGCGGCTGGTCAGGACCTGCTGATGCAGGAACCCGACCTCGGTGTCCCTCTCCAGCACGGGCATCGCCTTGTGGTTCGGGGCGAACACCGAGACCAGGTACACGCCGTAGAGGCCGCGATGGACGACGACGAACAGGACCGCCGTCAGGGGCTCGAGCACGAAGAACAGCAGGCCGAAGTACAGCGCGAAGTGGGCGACGATCGTCAGCGCCTCGGCCACCGGACGCTTCGCCTCTCCAGACGCTATGAACCCGACGCTGCTGCGGAGCATACTTATAGCCTGGAGGAAAGCGAGCGGAAAAATCAGGAACGCCTGGTACTTCGTGACGAACCGCGAGAACCCTCGCTTCTCGAAGGCCTGCTCCTCCTCGAAGGCGAGAAGAGGAATGTCTATGTCGGGGTCGGTGTCCATCTGGTTGGGGTGCCCGTGGTGCCTGTTGTGCTTGTCTACCCACCACTCGCGGCTCATGCCGAGGAGCCCGTTGCCGAGAAGGAGGGTGACGAGATCGTTCGTCCGGGCGGAGAGGAAACCGGGTTGCCGGTGCCCGAAGTCGTGCGCCAGGAGGCTGATCTGTCCGAACACGAACGCCAGATAGACGGCATTGAGCATCTGGAACCACAGGTTGTCGGAGACGAACAGCAGGGCCAGACCCACCGCCAGCAGGCCCAAAGTGAGGGCGGTCTTGCCGGCGTAGTAGGCCGGCTGCCGGTCCAGCAGCCCGTTTCTCTTGACGATCCGCTTCAGATCGGCGTACTGGTTGGCTTCGTTACGGCGAACGGAGGGGTCCGGCATGTTGGACTGGGGTGACGCCTCTGGTCTCATACGTTGGGTTCCTTTCCGGCCGGGGCAGCGCTCCGGCGGCTCTGGTGTAAGTGGCAGACTGGGGAAGTCCGATGAACCGGGCCGTCTCGAACGGCCACGGGCAGGCTCCTACATGCCACGGTTCGCTCTACAAGCCGATCCGTCTACGGTTGCCCGGGCCGAGGGCGCACCTTCGGAGGGGTCCACGTCGAAGAGTACCTCGGTCCGGACGAGGCTCAGGAGCTTCACCAGCCCCGTCCGATCCTTCGCGCGCGCCCACTCCAGGGAGCTATCCAGCCACACGAGCGTCCTCTGATGGTCGTCCCTCGACGCGTGGTCATCCAAGATCCATCCTCCCGTGCCGCCGAGATCACCGAGCCTCGGTCGACTCGTCCCAGGAATGCGCTCTCCTGCCAGAGCCCCCGTCATCCGCAGCGGTCTGCCTTCTTCGCCCTGCTCAAGCCCCCGATCACGTTCTTCTACAGAAAGACGGGTGGCGAAGGGAATATATCTTTCCTCGACCTTCCCGAAAGTAATCCTGACTAGTATAGAGAAAAGATGTATCGAAGTGTGTAGCGGAGATACCGGACGGATCACGGCTAAGAGCATCCGAAATATTAAAAGACGGCTACACACTTCGATACATTGTTGGCACGGATCCCATAATTCTTCAGCGGCAAGTGTATAGTCCTCTCACAGCTATCTGTGGGCCACTTTCATGCGTATCGTTTCGTGTCGAGTTACCTGCGATTGAGGAGCGTGCGGGTCGTGCGCATACTTGTTACCGTAAGGCCCCAGATGTACCGCGAGACGCTGGCGCTCGCCCTGCACGAACACCGCCCCGGCGATGAGGTGATGCTCGCCCCCTCCGAGTCGCTCGACGGGGAGGTAAAAGACTTCGGTCCCCACCTCCTCGTGCGCAACGACAACGACGAGGCCGCACCAGAATATTTAAACGCCACCGCGTACCGGATCGACGTACTGTTGACCAACGGCATGGGCGCCAGGATCAACCTGGACGGACGGGTCTGGAAGATAGAGGACATGTGCGTGGACGATCTGCTCGCGGTCGTGGACGAGGTGGAGGAGCTAATCTCCAGGGAGCCCGTGAAGTAACCCGGCCCGCCTTTGGGCTACGCCTCTTCCTCGACCGCCTCTTCGTCGGTGATCTCGCCGACGGTGATCCAATCCTCCTGCAGCGCCTTCCTCGCGGCCTCGCCCCGCGATCCCACCCCCATCTTGTGGTAGGTGTTGGAGAGGTGGCGCTTGACGGTGCCCTCTGTGAGGTGGACCCTTGCCGCTATCTGGCGGTTGGAGAGGCCGCGGGAGGCCAGAAGCAGGATCTCGAGCTCCCGGACGGAGAGCGGGCTCTCCGGTCCCCCCTCCGTCTCCTCCAGCATCGTCCTCGGCATACCCACGACGACGTTTCCCCTCTCCGGGGCGAAGGCCGCGGCGCGGATCGCGCTCACGAGCTGGGTCGTGGAGGAGCTCTTGAGCACGTACCCGCTGACCCCCAGCCTCAAGAAATTCCGCATCATGGCCGGGTCGTCGAACATGGTCACGATGATGACCTTCGGCCGCGGCTCGACCCGGCGCATCTCGTCGAGGAACCCCCTGGCCTCCTCGAACGGCACCCGTGCCTCCATGATGACCACATCGGGCTTCTTCTCGCGGGCCAGGGCGGCGGCGCCATCGTCGTTGGTCGTCTCCCCGACGACCTCCAGTCCCCCGTAGGCCGTCAGCAGCTTCGCCAGCCCCTCGCGGAACATGGTGTGATCGTCGGCCAGGAGCACCGTCGTCGCGCGGTTCTCCATCCTCTAGTTCGAACCACCGAAGATCATAGCCCCTCCAAGATCACGAGCCCTACCCGCACGTCCGCGCCGAACGTCCCCAGTACCCGGACTGTTCGGACACTCCGACTGCATTTTAGTATGTAATCTACATTTGGACATTTCCACGTCCGGGTGGTGTACGAGCCTACATCTTTCGATACATTTGCGATGGGAGACGACCTTGCGGGGTTTCCGGGGGAGTAGCGGTGTATTAAGGTGTCTGTTCGCACCCGTTGCAGCAATGCGGAGACTCTGGGGAACCATGATACCCGCGAAACTCTTGCGTGCCGACCTTCACGCAGAGGGGAGTCAGAGATGCCGAGGGACAGGGCGGCGCGACCACCGAACCTGACGACCGTTTACTGGCTGATCGAGAACCCCGAGGCCGGACGGTCGGAGAAGCTCACCGTCCGCATCGACGCGGAGAGAGAGGCGCTACCGGTCTTCAGCTTCCCGGAAGAGGCCGAGATGTTCCTGAAGCTCGGCAGTCTGGAAGAACGGGGCTGGCGGATCGCCGAGAGCACGGCCGAAGAGCTCCTCTCGCGGCTCGCACAGTACCACCGCGCGGGTATCGAGCTAGTGGCCCTCGACCCGTTGCCGGAGATGATGGGTTCCATGTTCGATACGACCATCGCCCTCGTAACTTTGAGCCTGCGCGGCTTCGTGGAGCGCCACGCGACAAGGTCGGAACAAGAGCTCGCACGCAGCTAGAGCGATGGGCAGAAGCCGAGCTTCTGCCCTTCGCGCCGTCAGCCATCAGCTTTTGGTCTTGCTGATGGCTGATTACTCTAACTTTTCCGCCGCCTCTCCTTGAACTTGCGCCAGAGGACCGGCGCCGCGGCCAGCAACACTCTTCTCAGGAAATAACCCATGCTTTCGTCCCCTATCCTCGGACTCGTTTCCCGTTTCGTGAGCCCCCGGCGCCGCCACGACGTATCCCGTGAGTTCGGCGGCGTTGCGCGGGAACGAGGCCTCTGCAAGGACCCTCTCCAGGGCCGCGTTCGCGCCGGGGAGGTCCGTGCTCTCGAGGCACCGGAGGGCCTCCCCGAAGAGCCGGTTCAGTTCCGTGGAGCTGTTATCGCGCTTCTCGCGTGCGGGTTTCAAGGCATGCTCTTCTCTACGGGGTTCACTGTTTCGGCTTCCGGAAGACGAAGAAGCGGAGGAACACGAAGCTCATAGTCGATGCGGCCACCATCGAGACGACCTTGGCGACGTTGCTCCCGATCAGCGGCGAGAGGTCCGTGTAGGTCATCAGCCCGCGGGCAAGCAGCCAGATCAGGAGCCCGCCCACCGCGACGTTCAGGACCCCCTGCACGGTGAACAGGCCGACCTGCCGGGCGTCGTGGCGGGCCCGGTGCCTGAAGGTCCACAGGGTGTTCCACAGGTAGCTATTCGCGTTCGTAATGACCAGCGCCACGACGTTGTAGACGAGGAGGATCTCCGGGCTTCGGGTGGGCGAGATCAGGAGCAGCAAGTTGAGAATCCCGAGGTCTACCAGCGCGTTGGAGCCCCCGACGAGCGAGAACTGGGCGTACTTGACCCCCGTTTTCTTCCCGGATTCCCGCGAATCTTCTCCGCCTTCGCCCATCAACGCCTCCCTTCCGGCGCTCGCTACGGCCCGACCCCGACTCGTTCCGATGGCATCGGAAGAACGATCCTACCGCAGCGTCAGGATCCGCCTCTCGTCGTCCGCCGAGACGGACTCCACCGGGATCAGGAGGATCTTGCGCAGAAAGAAACCAACCTTGACCGCCACGTACTCGGCCCCGCCCTTGCCGTTGACGAAGAGCTTCTCGACCTTGCCTATCTCACACCCCAAAGGATCCTGGAGCGCATAGCCCGCGAACTCCGCCGGAGACACGAACCTCTCGCCGGACTCGTCGTCCAGCACCGCGTAGCCCGGCTCCTGCCTCCTCACGGGCGGGGAGTCACCTTTACGGTAATCCCCGCCGTGCGACGTAGCCTCGTGCGCCATCGTCGCCTCCCGCTAGTACTCGCGCCGCAGGCGGCGGGCGTCCGGCCTCTCGCCGTCGCTCTCCGTGCTAGAGCCGGCGTCGCTCTGCTGCTGCTGGTTCTGCTGTTGCTGCTGCTGGACCTGCTGCTTGGCCTCGCCGCCCTTCTGGTAGCCCTGCTCGACCATCTGCTGGGCCACGCCCTGGCCTCCAAGCCCGAACGCCAAAGCCGCCGCAAGGGCGACCGACCCGAGCAGGATCAGGAACGTCGGGGCGATCAGCTCCGGCGCTATACCGAGCTGCGTCAAGGCCGCGAAGGCCGCGAAGACGATGATGCCATACTGCGCGACGCTGCCCGCGACGCTGCTGCCCGTCGCCCCGCGCACGATGCCGGCCACGAAGGTGGCGAGCAAGGTGGCGAGGACCAGGATCAAGATGGCCGCGATGACCTGCGGTATGTAGGCTATGAACTGCGCCAAAACGTCCGAGATCGCCGAGATCCCTAGAGTGTCCACGGCCATCGTGATGGCTATGAAGAACACCAGCCAGAAGACCAGTTTGCCGAGAATCGACAACGGTGTCTGCTGGGTCTGGGACCTCTCGAAGAACTGCTTGATGCCGCCCTGCTCCATCCAACCCTCGAAGCCCATGGCCTGAAGGGCCTTGGTGGCGACGCTCTGGAGCACCTTGGCGATGATGAAGCCGATGATGAGGATGAGGAGGGCGCCGATGAGCGCCGGAAGCGCCCCAAGTATGGCGCCGAGCCCGTCCGACAGTGACTGCGTTATTGCCTGCATTCTTTCTCCTTTTCGTTCGTATGTTTTCGGGCGGCGGGTTACCGC
>JALZNL010000055.1 GCA_030857715.1 Actinomycetota bacterium
AAGACGGCGATAGAGAGAGGCCGGGGGGAGAACCCGAACCTCAAGCTCGGCGTCTGCGGGGAGCACGGCGGCGACCCCAAGAGCGTCGCCTTCTTCCACGAGGTCGGCCTCGATTACGTCTCCTGCTCGCCCTTCAGGGTGCCTGGCGCGCGTCTCGCCGCCGCCCACGCCGTCCTGGAGGAGTAATCTCCTCCGTACCAGGCCGACGGCTTCCCTGCGCCGGAGGCCATCCCGGCCCCCGGACGGTTCCCGTGGCGCGTCTCTCGCGGTCCGTCCGGAAGGGGCGGGTAGGCCGGGCACGTCTAGCCGCCACGGCCACGCCTGCCATCTGGCGGTGAGCCGGGACGGGCAACCCTCCTGGCCTGCTTCCCGAACCTCGTTTCGAAGAAGCGAGAGCATAGGGGACCGATATCGCGGGCTCTGCAGGGCGATTCAGAAGGGAGCGCGCCAGACGCGCCCTTTAGGTCTCCAGGATCCCGTGTTGCAGATCTGTGTCTCTGTTGGTCGATAGGCGTCTCTAACCTTATCGTGATCCGTTAATGGTCGGGCGGTTGATTGAGGACGGGTCTCTTGTGGTGGCGGCTGTCTACGGCGACGAGGACCAGGGCCAACAGTAGGACGACGGCAGAGAGGTAGAAGGCCGGGGCGAAGCCGCTCACGCCGACGAGGAAGCCGAAGAAGAGAGCGCCTGCGCCGGTGCCGGCGTCGAAAGAGACGTTCCACAGGGTGCTGCCCAGGCCGCGCTCGTCGTCGGCGACGCGGTTCATGGTGAGCATGAAGGTCGAGTTCTGCAGCAGCCCGAGCCCGACGCCGAAGAGGAGCGCCCCACCGAGCGTTGTGGGTCCGCCCTGCGGGAGGGCGGCCGTGCCGAGAGCGCTGGCGAGCAGGCCGGGGGCCAGGAGGAGGTGGGGATCTTTGCGGTCGCCGAAGCGTCCGGCCCATAGGCGGCTCAGGGTGCTGGCGAGGCCGAAGACGAGGAGCGCCGCTGCGGGGGAGTAGAGGCCGGCGTCGGGCAGGGCGAGGGGGAGGAAGGTCACCATCACGCCGGCCGCGGAGGTCGCTGCGGCGAAGATCAGGAACAGGCGAAGGAGCGGCCCGCGCCGGAGTCCCTGGAGAAAACTCGCCTCGCCCTCGTCCGTGCGGGAGAAGGAGTCGGTGTGGATGGAGGCGACGGCGAAGAGGGCGAGCAGGGGGGAGAGGCCGCCGAGGAGGAAGACTAGCGTGTAGCCGGAGGTGTCCACGAGCCAGAGGCCCAACGGGTTGCAGAAGATGGTGGGGAGCGTGATCGCCACGCCGAACAACCCCAGCGCCTCGCCCCTGCGTTCCGGCGGGGCGAGTTCGACGACCAGGGCCACGAAGACGACCGTCACGATTCCGAACCCTATCCCCCTCGCCAGCGTGACGGCCAGGATGCCGGACATGCCGCCCGCGAACGAGTACAGGGAGGCCGGCAACCCCAGAGAGAGCAGGCCGGCAACGAGCACCCTCCGGTACCCGAAGCGGCCCAGCAGACGCGGCATCGTGACCTGCGTGAGCACCGTCGAGAGCATGAACGCGGCCGTGGCGAGCCCCGCGCCCGAGGACCCGCCCCCCGAAGCCGCGGCGTAGAGCGGCACGACCGAGAGAAGAAGTTGGAAACCGAGAAAGGTCGCGAAGGTCGCCAGCACCAGCAGAACCACCGGCCCGGACATCAGGGAACCTCGTTTGTTGCCGCCGGTCCCTTCTTCCCTCTCTTCTCCGCCCCGTTGTCCCATGGCGCCCATCTTCCCCGACGGGGCGGCGCTGGCGCAAGGCCGCGCGTCCCCGGCCGGATGGCCCGCGGCGGGGGGTTCTGTTATAGAATGCGTCCCACGGGGAAGCACGGTGTTCCAGGAGGAGGTCCAATGCAGCGCGACCTGTTAATACGAGAGATGCAATCCATACTCGGCGTCGACGGCGTCATCTCCGAGCACGAGCAGCTCCGCACCTACGAGTGCGACGGCCTGATGAATTACAGGGTCATCCCCGAACTCGTGGTGCTGCCCGAGAGCGCGGAGCAGGTCCAGAAGGTCGTCAGGCTCTGCTACGACGAGGGCATCCCGTTCGTGGCGCGCGGCTCGGGGACGGGGCTCTCCGGCGGGGCGCTGCCCGTCAAAGCCGGGGTCCTCATCGTGATGGCCCGGATGCGAAAGATCCTCGAGGTGGACATCCCCAACCAGCGGGTCGTCGTCGAGCCGGGGGTCATAAACATCTGGGTCAGCCAGGAGGTCGCCGACGAAGGCTACTACTACGCGCCCGACCCGGCCAGCCAGATCGTCTCCTCCATCGGCGGCAACCTCGCCGAGAACTCCGGCGGCGTCCACTGCCTCAAGTACGGCTTCACGACCAACCACGTCATGGGCGCCGAGGTCGTCCTCGCCGACGGCTCGGTCGTCCACATCGGCGGCGGAAGGAGCCCCGACGCCCCCGGCTACGAGCTGCTCGGCGCGTTCGTCGGTTCTGAGGGCACTCTGGGTATAGCGACGAAGATAACCTTGCGGCTCGTGCGCAAGCCGGAGTCGGTCAGGACGGTGCTCGCGGCTTTCACGGACACCGAGGAGGCGGGTGGCGCCGTCTCCGGGATCATCGGCGCCGGCATCGTGCCCGCCGCCATAGAGATGATGGACGCCCTGACCATCCAGGCCGTCGAGTCGACCGTGGCCCCGGGCTTCCCCGACGCGGGCGCCATCCTCATCGTCGAGCTCGACGGGCCGGAGGCTGAAGTCGCCAGCCAGTTTGACAAGGTCATAGAGACCTGCGAGGAGAACCAGGCGTCGGAGATCCGGGTCGCAGAGGACGACGAGGAGCGGGCGCTCTTCTGGAAGGGCCGCAAGGCCGCCTTCGGGGCGATGGGCTCCATCTCCAACGACTACTACGTCCAGGACGGCGTCGTGCCGCGCACGGAGCTCGGCAAAGTCCTGAAGAAGATCGCCAGCCTCAGCGAGGAGTACGGATTGCGTGTGGCAAATGTCTTCCACGCTGGAGACGGCAACCTGCACCCGCTCGTCCTCTACGACAACGACGTGGAAGGCGAGGCGAAGAGGGCCGAGGATCTTGCCGGAGATATAGTCTTTACCTGCCTCGAACACGGCGGCTCCCTCACAGGCGAGCACGGCATCGGGGAGGACAAGAAAAAGTACATGCCCAAGATGTTCACCACAGACGACATGGACGTGATGCAGCTCTTGAGGTGCGCCTTCGACCCGCACCAGATCTGCAACCCCGGCAAGATCTTCCCGACCCCCCGCCTCTGCGGCGAACGCCCAGGCCCCTTCCACATGCACCCGATCCAAAAAGCCGGCCTCGCGGAGAACTTCTAATGCAGACGAAAAAAGCCCACCTGGAGGACCTGCAGAACATCGTCGGCGAGAACAACGTCCGCGAGGCGACCGCCGAGGACGCCGTCGGGGGCATGACGCCGTCGCTGGTCGTCGAGCCCGGCTCGGTCGATGAGATAAGCGCGGTCATGAAGCTCGCCCACGGCGAGGGCCTCGCCGTCTGCCCGCGCGGCGGCGGCACGAAGATGGACCTCGGGGCGCCGCCCCGGTCGGTGGACCTCGTGCTCGACATGGGGCGGATGGACGAGATCATAGAGCACGTCCCCGGAGACCAGGTCGTGCGCGTCCAGGCCGGCGTGAAGCTCGAAACCCTCCAGGAAAAACTCGCCGAAGCCGACCAGATGCTCGCCCTCGACCCGCCCGAGAGGGGCGCCACCATGGGAGGCGTGGTTGCCGCTAATGCGTCCGGGCCGCGGCGCTTCCGGTACGGGACCGTGCGCGACCTCGTTATCGGCATCACGGTGGTCCTGGCGGACGGGACGGTGGCGAAGGCCGGCGGCAAGGTCGTCAAGAACGTGGCCGGCTACGACCTCGGCAAGCTCTTTACCGGGTCTCTGGGTACGCTCGGCGTGATCGCCGACTGCAACTTCCGCCTCCACCCGCGCCCGGAATCCGCCCGCACCGTGGCCGTCGAGGTGGACACCCCGCGAGCCGCCCGCGACGCGGCCCAGGCCGTCGTCCACTCCCAGGTAGAGGCGACGGCCATAGAGCTGCACTGGGACGGGGAGACGAACCTCGTCTCTGTCCTCCTGGAGAGCATCCCCGGCGGCATCGAGGCGAAGGAGGAGAGGGCACGGTTCCTGCTCGAATCGTTCGGCGAGGTCCGCACACTCTCGGACGAGGAGGGGGACAACCTCGGCCCGCTCGACCCGCCGGGAACCGGGCCCGAGGACGTGGCCGTCAAGATCTCGGCCCCCCCGGCCGAGCTCGCCGCCGCCCTCGAATCTGTCCTGGACGCCGCCGGACGCAGGGACGTCGGCGCCCGCTTTACGGGCCACGCGGGGACCGGCGTCACCTTCGCGGGGCTTTCGGGCGAAGAGGAAGCGTTGGTGGAGGTTGTCCAGGAAGTACGGGACATCTGGACGCGCCGCGGCGGAAGCGTCGTGGTCCGCTCCGCGCCATCCTCCTTCAAGGAGAAAGTGGACGTCTGGGGACCGGCCGGCGATTACGGCGGCCTGCTCCGGCGGGTAAAAGAGAAATTCGACCCGGGGTACGCGATGAACCCCGGCAGGTTCGTGGGAGGCCTATAGTGACCGAACGCAACGGCGGCACCGACCGCTACTCCGCGACCGATGCAACCGAGCGCCGTAACCCGGAAGGCACGACCGCCAACCAGGCGATGGCCGGCGCGATAGGCGCGGGCAGCCCCGAGGACATCGGCCAGGGGGTCGGCGACGCCAGCGAGCTCGCCGCCGAGGCGACGGTCGGCGCCGGGCGGCGCGAGACCGGAAAGGTAAGCTTCCCGGCCTTCGACGCCCACCACCCGCCGGACAAGGACCTCATAGACGACTGCGTCCACTGCGGCTTCTGCCTGCCCACCTGCCCGACCTACGTCCTCTTCGGCGAGGAGATGGATTCTCCCCGCGGGCGCATCTACCTAATGAACAAGGGCTTAACAGAAGAGCCCATGAACGACCAGACGGTCCGCCACTACGACCTCTGCCTCGGCTGCATGGCGTGCGTCACCGCGTGTCCCTCCGGGGTCCAGTACGACAAGCTCATCGAGGCGACGCGCGGGCAGGTCGAGCGCCGCTACGAGCGGGCGCCCGAGGACAAAGCCTTCAGGGAGATGATCTTCCAGCTCTTCCCCTACAAAAAGCGCCTCCGCCTCGCCGCCGGCCCCCTCCGCCTCTACCAGCGCTTCGGCATCGGCGACAGGCTCCGCAAAACCGGCATCATGAGCCGCATACCGGCCCGCATGCGTGCCATGGAAGCCCTCATGCCAGAGCTGCAGAGGGAGCAGAAAGTCCCCGAGCTAACCGAGCCCGTCGGCGAGAGGCGCCGCCGCGTCGGCGTACTTACCGGCTGCGTGCAGCAGGTCTTCTTCTCCCAGGTCAACGTCGCCACCGTGCGGGTGCTCGCCGCTGAGGGCTGCGAGGTCGTCGCCCCGAAAGACCAGGGTTGCTGCGGCGCCCTCTCCACCCACGCCGGACGCGAAGAAGAGTCTCTCAACTTCGCCCGCAAGACCATCGACACCTTCGAGGGGCTCAACCTCGACAACGTCGTCGTCAACGCGGCCGGGTGCGGCTCGACGATGAAGGAGTACGGGCACATGCTCCGCGACGACCCGGAGTACGCGGCGAGGGCCAAGGCGTTCTCCGAAAAAGTGCGTGACGTCTCCGAGTTCATACAGGAGATCGGGGCCGTGGCGGAGAGGAGTCCCTTCGCCGTGACGGCCGCGTACCACGACGCCTGCCATCTCGCGCACGCGCAGGGGATCAGGAAGCAGCCAAGGCAGACCCTCAAGCAGATCCCGGGCATAAACGTAAAGGAGATCCGGGAGGCCGAGATCTGCTGCGGCTCGGCCGGCATCTACAACATGGTCGAGCCCGAACCGGCCGCCGAACTCGGCGAGCGTAAGGCCAACAACATCCTCAAGACCGGGGCCGAGATGATCGTCACCTCGAACCCCGGTTGCATGCTCCAGATCCAGGCGAGCCTGAAAAAGATGGGCCACGACGGTATACCGATGGCCCACCCGATGGAGGTCCTCGACGCCTCCATCCGGGGCGAGGGCGTGGAGACGCTGCTGCGCCGGTAGAGGCTTCAGGTATCAGGTTGTTGGAGGTCCTGGTTTTACTTGAGCAGCTTTGCGGCCTTTAACAGAGTAGGTCCCTTACCGTACATGAGGACGCCTTTCTTGTAGAGTTTGGAGGCGGCCCAGATGGCGGCTGCCGTTGTGGCGGTGAGGGCTGTGATGCCCAGGATCACCTCCCAGATCGCGGGGTCTCCGAGCTCTATTCGGGCGAACATTACCATCGGGGTGAAGAAGGGGATGAGGGAGCCGATGCGGGCGACGGCGCTGTCCGGTTCGCCCATGGCGATTATGGTGAGGACGAAGCCCGTGAGGAGGAGCATGGTGAAAGGAGCCATGAGGGCCTGGGCGTCTTCGACGCGGCTGAGGAGGGAGCCCAGGCCGGCGAAGATGGAGGCGTAGAGCAGGAACCCGAGCGCGAAGAAGAAGAGGAAGAGCAGGAGCGTGGCGGGTGGGACGGCGAGCAGTTCCAAGCCTTCGCCGCCGCGCAGGCGGCCGAGGAGGAGCGAGATCAGGCCCGCGAGGGCCCAGATCCCGAACTGGGTGAGGCTAAGGAGGCCGACCCCGAGGAGCTTGCCGGTCATCTGCTCGGTGGGTTTTACGGCGGCGGTCATGAGCTCCGTGATCCTGGTGCTCTTCTCCGCTATGACGCCCATCGCGACCATGTTCCCGTACATGATGAGCCCCAGATACAACACGAACCCGAACGCGTAGACCACCCCGAACCGCGACGCGTACTCCTCCCCGGTCGGCGCGTCGCCCGTCGCGACGACGTTCAGGTCAGGGGGCCCGAGGACGCCCGCTATCTCCCCGGGGTCGAGTCCTTCCTCCGCGAGTCGCCGCTCCGCCACGATGCCGCCGAGCGCCTCCCTCAAGTCCTCAGCTTCGAAGCCGGGACGGGGGCTCCGGTACACGAAAGAGGGCGACGTGCCCCGCTGGTTCTCGGGAATGAGGACGCCGGCGTACTCGCCGCCCTCGACGCCGCGCTCGGCGGCCTCGCGCGAGCCTACGGACACTATCTTCGTCCTGGGATCGCCGTTCGGGAGCTCTGCGGGCAGGGCGGCCCGGAGCGTGGGGGAGATGTCCTTACCGGGGTCAACGACGGCGATCGTCGAGCCGCCGGTCACGGTGTCTAGGCTGTCCATGATCGAGGGCGTGAAGGCGAGGGCCAGGACCAGGACGAAGCCTATCGCGGTGACGATTCTGAACGTCCTCGCCCTGACCCGTTGCAGGTATTCACGTTGGGCGATGAGCCAGACGTTACGCACCCCCGACCTCCCGGATAAAGATCTCGCGCAGCGAAGGCTCGACGGTCTCGAAGCGCCGCACCCTTCCGCTGCTTACAGCCTCCTTCAATATCTCCTCCGGCTCCACCCCGCCCGGCGAGAGCTCCAAGTCCTCCTCCCACTCCGAGACGACCTCGACGCCGGGGAACTTCTGGAGCAGGTGGTTCTTGTCACCGGAATAGCCGAGGCGGAGCGTCGTGCGGTCCTCGTGGCGCCGGCGGAGGGCGTGGAGCGGTCCGGCGAAGGCGAGCCTTGAGGCGTGGACCAGGGCGACGCCCTCGCAGAGCTCTTCGGCCCGTTCCATGTCGTGGGTGCTGAGGAGGATGGTCGTGCCCCGTTCTTTGAGCCCCAGGATCTCCTCTTTGAGCAGCTCGTTGTTGACGGGATCGAGGCCGGAGAAGGGCTCGTCCAGGACGAGGACCTCCGGTTCGTGGAGCACGGCCGCCAGGAACTGCACCTTCTGCTGGTTGCCCTTGGAGAGCTCGTGCAGTCGCCTGACCGCGTGGCGGGAGATGCCGAGCCTCCCCAGCCAGGTTTCGACCCCCTTGCCGGCGTCGCGGCGGGAGAGGCCCCTAATGCGGGCGAAGAACCGGAGCTGCTCGCCGACCTTCATGTCAGGGTAGAGGCCACGTTCCTCCGGCAGGTAGCCGAAGACGCGGCGGGGCAACCCCGCGGCCGAAGCTCCCGACCAGGAGACGCTTCCGGCGTCGGGACGGACGATGTCCAGGACCACGCGCACCGTCGTCGTCTTGCCCGCGCCGTTAGCGCCCAACAGGCCGAAGATGGCTCCCCTCGGGACCTCGAAACCCACGCCGTCCACCGCGACCGTCTCCCCGAAGCGTTTAGAGATCCCGTCCACGACGAGCGTCATGCGCCCTTCTTCCCCTCCCTCGCTTCGAGCAACTCCCAGAAGTCTTTGTCGCCGGGGTCTCCGGGCAGCCTGGCGTAGACGGCCCTCAGGGCGAAGCCGACGACGACCATCAGCACCAGGGTCTCGGGAATCGAGATGGCGAAGCGGGCGATGGCGTTCGACTCGGCGACCTGCGCGTTGAACGCCTGCGTCCCGAACCCGGCTGTCACGATCCAGATGTTCAAAAAAAAGTTGGCGACGCCCGTGATTACCGAGAGGAGGACCATCGCCAGCGTCCCGAACCAGAGCGCCCGGCGCGCCGGTCGTTCGTCGAAGAGGCCTCTCAGCGAGCGTTCCTGTTCCGGCGAGCGGGGATCGAATGACTGTTCGAGGAAAGCCCCGATCAGGGGCCGCCCGAACACGAGCGACGCCCCGAAGACGACGACCCACAACAGGCTCGGCACGGAGTCCTTGAACGCGTACGCCAGCCCGTCTACGAACCAGAAGGCCAGGATGCCGCGCACGACGGCATTCAGGCCGAGAAAACTCGTGATGAAGTTGAATCGCTTCGTGATAAAGAGGAGGTCAATCGCCACCCACGTAACCGGCACGAGCGCGGAGACCACGTAGGCCGTGACGTTACCGAGCTCGTCGCTAAAGCGCGAGAGGATGATGATCGGGACGACGAGCCCGAACAGAAAGTCCAGGCCCAGCTTCAAGGAGCGGCCCATACGCCCCTCCTCTCTCGTGGATTGTCGCGAGTGTCCAACACGCCCGATAAAAGAACGCGGCGGGGGTTCTGTCAAGGGCACGGAAGGTTACCTCCGTGGAAGAGGGCGGTTGTTGTGCGAGAATGGCCCGCGGTTGCGGGAGAGAGGGAGGTCCGGATGATAGGCGCGGCGCGGTCTTTGTTGGCGGTCCCGGCGTCGAACCGGAAGATGGTCGAGAAGGCGCTCTCTTCGGAGGCGGACGCCGTCTTTCTCGATCTGGAGGATGCCGTGGCCCCGGAGAGGAAAGCGGACGCCAGGGAGGACGTGGCCTGGGCCTTGAGGGAGTTGGACTGGGGCGGCAGGCCGACGCTGTTCAGGGTCAACGCCCTCGACACGCGGTGGTTCTACCGGGATGTGGTCGAGGTCGTCGAAGAGGCGGGCGAGGCGCTGGACGCCGTCCTGATTCCCAAGGTGAACCGCCCCGAGGACCTCCACGCCGTCGCCGTCCTGCTCGACGGAATAGAGCTCGAAAAGGAACTGGAGCCCGGCAAGATAGGTCTTGAAGCCCAGATAGAGACCGCAGAGGGCCTGACGAACGTCGATGACGTTGCCCGCTCGACGGACCGTCTAGGCGCCCTGCACTTCGGGCCCGGGGATTTCGCGGCGAGCCTGGGGATGCCCCAGACGAGCCTCGGCACCAGGGACGAGTGGGACGAGGCGTACCCCGGTCACCGCTTCGGGTACGTCATGCAGCGCATCGTGGTGGCGGCGCGGGCGGCGGGGCTCAGGGCCGTGGACGGACCTGTGGCCGACCACCGCGACGAGGAGGGCTTGCGGGCGGCGTGCCGGGCGGCCCGGTCTCTCGGCTTCGACGGCAAATGGTGCATCCACCCCGCGCAAGTCCCCGTCGTCAACGAGGTCTTCTCCCCAACAGAAGAAGAGGTGTCCTGGGCCGAGAAGGTGGTCGAGGCGTACGAGGAGGCTGGTGCCGCGGGCTCGGGGGCGGTCAGCGTGGACGGTCAGATGGTGGACGCCGCCTCGATCCGGATGGCCCGAAGGACTCTGGACCTTGCTTAAACGCTTGGTGTGAGTTA
>JALZNL010000423.1 GCA_030857715.1 Actinomycetota bacterium
AGAGGCTGAAGGCTGACAAGCTGAAAGCGGAGGCGTAGCCGGAGCGTGCTGAAAGGCGCGAAGCGCCGTGCTGAAAGCCGCCAAAGGCGGCGTGCTCGTACGCCGACGCGCTTACGGAATCTCTTCCGGGGCGCGGCCGATCCACTTCTCGTAGATCTCCTCGTATGTGCCGTCCTCCTTTATCTCCGCCAAGGCCTCGTTGACGGGCTCGACGAGGGGGCTGTCTTTGGGGAAAGCTATGCCGTACTGCGAGCCCGTGGGGATGACCTCGACGAGCTCCAGCGCCCCGTCGGACTCTTCCACCTCCATCTGCGCGACCGGGAGGTCGTAGATCACGCCGTCAACCACCTCCCGCTCCAGCGCCGCAAAGGCCTCCTCGATGGTCCTCCAGGTGCGGACCTCCTTGACGTCGTCGGCGTTCAGGAGGTCCCCGGCCTCGGCCTGGCCCATCGTGCCGAGCTGGACGCCCAGGGCCACGTCCGCGAGGTCGCCGGTGGACTCTATCTCCGAGCCGCTGCGGACGACGAGCGCCTCGTCCACATTGTAGTAGGGGTTGGAGAAATCGACCTGCTGCCGGCGGTCGGCTGTAATGGTCATGCCCGAGATGACCGCGTCGAAGAGATCGGAGCTCAGGCCCCGCAGGAGGCTGTCGAACTGGACGTTCCTGTACTTTACCTCGAGGCCCGTCCGGTCGGCCACCTCGTTCATCAGGTCGATGTCGAAGCCCTTGGGACCCTTGCGCGGGGCAAACTCGAACGGCGGGTAGGCGACGTTGGACGCGACGACTATCTCGCCGTCGGCCAGCGCCGAGCTCGTGGTCTCCTCCGCCCGCACGACGTCCGCGGGGGACGACTCATCGTCCCCCGCGCTGCATCCCGTCGCAAAGAAGGCGCAGAAGACGAGCGCCGCCGCGAAGAGCCTCACCGACCACCCTGTCACCCTGAGCCTTCCCTCCCGCGTCTGCGACCCGGGACTTCCGCCCGTCGGGCGGGTCGGCCGGGCGTGGCGTTCCATGCACGCAATACTATTCATCCGACCCTACGGGGTCAAGACGCCTCGGACGTATACGACCCTACGCCGTGCGGCGGTTCAGGCGACGCTCGAGGCCGTTTGCCAGGTAGATCAGGGGCAGACAGATCGCCAGGTAGAACAGCGCCGCCGCCACCAGCGGCGTCGAGTTGGCCGTCGCCGACTGGAGCACCCGCGCCGAGCGCAAGAGCTCTTCGAGCCCTATCACCGAGACGATGGACGTGTCTTTTATGAGCATCACGAACTCGTTGGTGAGCGGCGGGATGACGCGCCGGAAGGCCTGCGGGACGATGATGTGGCGCATGGTCTGGGCGTAGGTGAGGCCGGAGGCCCGGCCCGCCTCCATCTGGCCCCTGTCTATGCTCTGGATGCCGGAGCGGAAGATCTCCGCGACGTAGGCCGCGCTGTTCAGCGTGAGCGCTATCAGGCCGGCGAAGAAGAGACTCTCTATGCGGATGCCGATGTTCGGCGTGGCGAAGTAGATAAAGATTATCTGGATCAGGAGCGGCGTCCCCCGGAAGACGTCTATGTAGACCTGGGCCGGGGCGGAGAGGATCTTCGAGCGCCCTATCTTCATGAGCGCCAGCACGAGCCCGAGGACTATGCCGAGCAGCTCCGCCAGCAGCGCCAGCAAGATGGTGACGAGGAGCGCCTGCAGGAGGGAGTCGAAGTTGTCGAAGACCACCCCGAAGTCCAGGTAGCTCTCCCGTATGTTCTCCAGGCTGAAGAAGCTCGGGTCGAACTCTACGGGCGACTCGAACGGCACCGCGCTAACCCTTGAGCTCTACTGCGGTATCTCTTCGGGGGCGCGTCCGATCCACTTCTTGTAGATCTCCTCGTATGTGCCGTCTTCCTTTATCTCCGTGAGCGCCTCGTTGACGTCCTGGCGCAGATCGCTGTCCTTGGGAAAAGCGATGCCGTACTGCTCGCCGGTCGCGATGATCTGGACGATCTCGAGCTCCCCGTCGCTGCTGTTCACCTCGTCCTGGGAGACGGGCAGGTCGTTGATGATCGCGTCTATCTGGCCGTTGTTGAGCGCGGCGAACGCGTCCTCGATGGTGTCGAAGGTGCGGACGTCGCCCTCCAAGGTCCCCTCTTCCTTGAACTCGTTGGCCTTGATCTCGCCGGTAGTGCCGATCTGGACGCCCACGGTCGCGTCCCCGAGCTCGTCCACGGACCCGATGCCGGCGTCGCTCGGCACGAGCAGCGACTGGTCGGCGTTGAAGTAAGGGTCGGAGAAGTCTATGCGCTGCTGGCGCTCGGGGGTGATGGTCATGGCGGAGATGACGACGTCGTACTGGTTGTTGGAGAGGCCGCCGATGATGCCGTCGAAGGTGACGTTCTGGTACTCGGGCGTGAAGCCCGCGCGCTTGCCGATCTCGTCCATCAGATCTATGTCGAACCCGACGGGCTCGCCGTCCCTCTCGAACTCGAACGGCGGGTAGGCGATGTCCGAGGCAACGCTGATGTCTTCTTCACCACCCCCACCGCCTCCGCCCCCACCACTACCGCCTCCGCAGGCGGCTAGCGTCGCCATCAACACCGCAGCGAGAACGAACAGCGGCAGAACCCTCCCGAACAAACTCTTTGCCATAGAAACGCCCTTCTTTGTATCTGACGGGAACCTCATGGAGCGCGGTCCCGAACTGTGGTTTCTAGAAAGCCAATATAGTTACGCGACGTTGCGCGGTCAAGCGTCGGGCCGACGCCCGTGCTACGGTGCCGCACTGCTCGTCGGCGTTGTTTTGTAGGGGAGGCCTCATGACGGACCTTGACCGGAAGCTCGTAGACGCCGTGACCCGCGAGGTCGAGGCCCGCCGCGACGACGCGGTGCGGCTCCTGCAAGAACTGGTCCGCGTCCCCTCCACGACGGGCGAGGAGGGGGCCGTCCAGAAGAAGGTCGAGCACGCCTTCCGCGGGCGCGGCCTGGAGGTGGACGTGTGGGAGGCGAAGGCCAACGAGGTCGAGCCCTACCGCGACCACGTTGGCGGCCAGGAGACCTACGAGAACCGCCCGAACGTCGCCGGCACCCGCCGCGGGCGGGGCGGCGGCCGGTCGTTGCTCCTCAACGCCCACATCGACACGGTCGCGCCCGGCGAGCCGGGGGCCTGGGGCCACGACCCGCTTGGGGGCGAGGTCGTCGGCGACAGGCTCTACGGCCGGGGCTCCTGCGACATGAAGGGCGGGCTCGTCACCCACCTGGCGGCGCTCG
>JALZNL010000424.1 GCA_030857715.1 Actinomycetota bacterium
GTCCCACCACGCGCAGGTCCCTGAGGCGCGGCAACCCTCCCCGCTCCACGCCAGCCGCGGGATCAACTCGCGAGAGAGGGGCGGAGGCTTGTTGTATGCGCCCGCGCTGCTCCGCGAGGTCGGGCGCCTTCGGTGGATGGGATCCGGAGCCCTTGGAGGTTCCGAAGAGGCTCTCCGAAGAGGCCGAGCCGCGCTCCTTGGAGCCGGCTACCTTCTTGCCGGAGGGTATGGAAGAGCGCGTCTCGTTCGCCGGGTACCTCTCCCGTGCAGCCAAAGGCGCGTCGGTGCCGCCCTCGCTGGCCGGAGGTGGGTAGGGGCCCGAGGTTCCGAATTCTGTGCCGCGCCCATCCTGGTCCGGACCCGGGTCCCCCGTCCCTTGTATGGCTTTGCGGACCGCCTCGCTTACGACCCGGCGCACCTCCTTCTCGTCCGAGAAGCGCACCAGCTGCTTGGTGGGGTGCACGTTGACGTCCACCTGCCGAGGGTCGACCTCGACGCACAGCGCAACCGGCGGGTAACGGCCCGCGGCCACGGTCGCCCTGTAGGCGTCGTCTACGCCCTTGGTCAAGGCCTCGGCCCTCACCCACCGGCCGTTCACCGAGACCGTCTGGCGCGCGCGGCTGGCCTCGGTGACGCTCGGCAACGCCGCGTAGCCCGAGACCTTGTAGGCGCCCGACTCGTGGTCCACCCGTCGCATCGCCCTCGCCCTGCCCACGCCGTAGAGCTGGGCGAGGCGCTCGATGAGGTCCTTGGCCGCGGGCAGGGAGAGCAACTCGTTGCCCCCCTCCACCAAACGGAACATCACCCCAGGGTGGGCTATGGCGAGGTTGGTCATCGTCTCCACCACGGCCGCCCGCTCCGCGCGGGCGCTCTTCAGGAAGGCCCTCCTGGCCGGCACGTTGTAGAAGAGCCTGTCGACCAGCACGGTGGTGCCCTTGGGGTGCGAAGCGGGGGAGACGCTCACGTTGCCCGTGCCGTCGGCCAGGACGTTGGTGCCCGCGCCTTGGCCGGTTGCGGTGGTCAGGGAGAAAGAAGAGACGCTGGCTACGGAGGGCAACGCCTCGCCGCGGAAGCCGAGGGTCATGACGGACTCTATGTCGCTGGCGGCGCGGATCTTGCTCGTCGCGTGCCTAAGGACGCTGAGCTTGGCGTCTTCTTCGCCCATGCCCGAGCCGTCGTCCCTGACCAGCATGCGCTCGCGGCCGCCGTCGGCTACCTCCACCTCCACGCGCGTGGCGCCGGCGTCAAGGGCGTTCTCGCAGAGTTCCTTCACCACGGAGGCCGGGCGGTCGACGACCTCTCCGGCGGCGACCTGCTGAGCCACGAGGGGATCGAGTAGCGCTACCCGGCTCAAAGACCAAACACCTCCGCACGTCGACTACACACGGGTGATTCTACTCGTCGGATCGTTGCCGATCACGATGGGTGTCTGTTACGGGGTTGTCGTCGTCCGGCAGTAATCTGCCCGTCGGCCGCGCCAGGCGCCTTAGATAGCGGCTCGACCATGCCTCCCGCGGAAGCCGGGGCCGAAGGGGTTCCTCGCGAGCCCCGAGAAGATCGCGCGCGTCGTCGTGCGGTGCGCCGAGAGGCCGCGCCCAGAGGTTATCGTGGGCAACTCCGTCAGGACCCTAAGGCTCGCGCACGCCCTCGCGCCGCGGATCGTCGAGCGCGCCGTGGCACGGACGATCGAGCGCGGTTTCTTGCGCCAGGAGCCGGAGGAGCCTTCCCCCGGCAACCTCTATGAACCTTCCTCCCGCTGGGCCGGTACGGACGGCGGGTTCAACGAGGAGGTCGGGCGCCGGGCCGCGTTGAAGGCGCGCCGCGCGGCCGCCGCCGCGACCTCCGTGCTCGGCACCGGCATCCTGGCCTGGCTCCTGCTCCGCAAGGGAGAGACCCGGCGTGAGTAGCTGAGCTGGGGCCCCAGAGGCAGAGCCACTACGAGTTTCGGCCGCACGAGCCGTAAGGTGGGCCAGGGCCGTGGAGACCGTGGGCATCAATCCTGAGAACATCGCACCATCCCGCGCCTCCATGCATCAGGTACCGGCCGTAGCACCGACGTATCCGTACTGGGCCAGAATCGACGACGAAGGACGCTGCGAGCGGACGGCGAGATTGCCTGTCTCTCGCTCCTCGACCACCCCAAAGCGCCTGCTGCGGGGTCCGTGCGCGCCCACAGTGGAATCAACCGCTCGTCTCACTGCGGGTCGAGCGAATAACCGTGAGGTGCTCGAAGGGGAGTACTACACCGGACGCGATCGGAGGATGTACGGTACCCTGCATCTCGAACGCGCACGAGCCATGCGAGGCTCCGTCTCGTGAGGAGTCATTCCGGAGGTTCAGATGAGGCCATTTTGGTTGCAGAGAGTCGAAGACGAGAGCGGCGTAAGTGGCGTGGGCCTTGTGGCCGAAGGGGTCGTGTTTTCGAGTGGATGGTGCGCGTTAACGTGGCTGACGGGTCACGCAAGCGTAGCGTTCTACCCAAGCCTTGAAGAGGTGGAAGTCATCCACGGCCACGATGGAAAGACGAAGATCGTCACCGGGGCAGAAATAGGTCGCCCGACGTAAAGAGGCGGTCTTCCGGCCCTTCGAGATGAGGCCAAACCTGCACGTCGCGTGCTTGGAGTAAGAAGGGCTGGGCCTTCCCGGTCGTCTTGCTCGTAGCCACGAAGGACGGGCCCGTCGCCGCCAGGTTACCGCATCGATTCCGAGCGGTCGGTGGCGGGTGGAGGTCGGCTCGTGTAGGGTTGCGGGCGGAGATGGGACCCTTGCGAAAGTCGGTGTCGGTGCGCCTCGAAGAAGGCGTCCACGCGCAGCTGCGCCGCCAAAGCCTCCGAAGTGGTGTCCCTACAAGCGCCCTAGTCCGGGCCCTCGTGCACCGCTGGCTCGACGAGCAGGACGAGGCGGGGGAGGCGACCACCGGGCCGCCGGGCCCAGAACGGGAGCGGCAGCCGGGGCTCTTCGGAGAGGGAGGAGCGCCTTGAGGCCCAAGCGTACAAGCCTAGCCGTAATCTCACGGCAGGCCTGGCCATGCGGTACATGCAAACCTCCGCAACGCTCGGCAACTACTGACCGCGCACTTGTAACGAGCAGGCCAGCGGTTCGAGTCCGCTCGTCGGCTCTCTCGATCCGGTGTAGATAAGCCGAGCGCCCGAAAAAGGATAGCGTCCCGGCGCACCGGTCACGCTCCCGAACTTTTGGAACCTGGGAGGCCGATAGAGCCCGACAGCACCCGCTATAC
>JALZNL010000425.1:0-718 GCA_030857715.1 Actinomycetota bacterium
ACGCAAAGAGAACGTCGGCGAGAGGACCAGGCTCGCGGGCTGGGTTCACCGCCGCCGCGACCACGGCGGCCTCGTCTTTATCGACCTGCGCGACAGGTGGGGCATCACGCAGATCACCTTCCACCCCGACAGGGCCGAGGTCTTCTCCGCGGCCGAGTCGCTCAGGTCGGAGTGGTCCATCTCCGTGGAGGGGGAGGTAACCGCCCGCCCCCCGGGCAACGAGAACCCCGAGCTCCCGACCGGGGAGATCGAAGTCCAGGCCACCTCCTTGCGCGTTCTGAACCCCTCGGAGACCCCGCCCTTCGAGATAGAACGCGACCGCCCGGTGGACGAGACCCTGCGCCTGAAGTACCGCTACCTGGACCTGCGCCGCGAGAAAATGCGCGACAACATCCTCTTCCGCCACAGGGTCGTCAAGCACATGAGGGACTTTCTGGACGCCCGCGACTTCGTCGAGATAGAGACCCCGCTCCTGACGGCCTCCACTCCCGAGGGCGCCCGCGACTACCTCGTCCCGGCCCGCCTCTACCCGGGGCAATTCTACGCCCTGCCGCAGTCCCCCCAGCAGTTCAAGCAGCTCCTGATGGTCGCGGGCTTCGAGCGGTACTTCCAGATCGCCCGGGCTTTGCGCGACGAGGACCAGCGCGGCGACCGCCAGCCCGAGCACACCCAGTTGGACCTCGAAATGAGCTACACCACCCAGGACGAAGTCCTGGAC
>JALZNL010000425.1:728-3235 GCA_030857715.1 Actinomycetota bacterium
CCAGAGACCGTTCCCCCGCCTCACCTACGCGGAGGCGATGGACCGCTTCGGCTCGGACAAGCCGGACATTCGGTTCGGGCTGGAGATAAAGGACCTCTCCGACCTCGGCGCCGATTCGGAGTTCAAGGTCTTCAGCGGGGCCGTCACCTCCGGAGGTTCGGTGCGGGGCATCGCCGTGGGCGGGCTCGGGGATTTGTCGCGGGGCCGGATAGAGGGTGAGATCACGGACGTGGCAAAGACCGGCGGCGCCCGCGGCCTCGCCTACATGAAGGTGGAGGAAGGGTCCCTCAAAGGCCCTATCGCCAAGTTCTTCTCCGACGAGGAGCAGGCCGCGCTGCGCGGGTCGCTCGGGGCGGAGGACGGCGACTACCTGTTCTTCGTGGCGGACAAGGACCCGGTGGTCTTCGAGAGCCTCGGCCGGCTCCGGCTCTACTTCAGGGACAGGCTCGGCCTCGCCGACGACGGAGTTCTCGGGCTGTGCTGGGTGACGGACTTCCCGCTCTTCGAGTGGAACGAGGACGAGGGACGCGTCGAGCCGATGCACCACATGTTCACCATGCCGCGGGAGGAGGACCTCACACTCCTGGAGACAGAGCCCCTGAAGGTCATCGGGCAGCTCTACGACCTCGTGGCGAACGGAACGGAGCTCGCTTCCGGGAGCATCAGGATCCACCGCCCCGACATCCAGCAGCGGGTATTCGACGTGATCGGCATAGAGGCAGAAGAGGCCGAGCGGCGCTTCGGGGCCATGCTGACGGCCTTCCGCTACGGCGCCCCGCCGCACGGGGGCATAGCGCCGGGGATAGACCGCCTGATCATGGTCCTCCGTGACCAGCCGAACATCCGCGAGGTCATGGCCTTCCCGAAGACCCAGGCCGCCCGCGACGAGATGATGGAGGCCCCCGGCCCCGTCTCGGAGGACCAGCTCAAGGAACTCCACATCGCCCTCCGCCGCCGGCCCGAGGGCCCCCAGGGCTCCGACCCGGCAGCCCGCCCTTCTGAAGGAAATAACTGAAGAGAAGGTTTCAGGCGTCAGGCTTCAGGTCTTGCTGGTGGAGGGCTATCTTTCTTCGGACCGACCAACCTTCTGTTGGACCGGGTCCTCCCTGAAAGCCGTGGTCGAGCGTCCGGTACGGAGAGAACTGCCGTCTGAAGCGGCGGAGTTTTGGGCTTGAGCGGGAAAGTCGCGCTCACGTTCGACGACGGCCCGGACCCGGTCTGGACGCCGCGGGTGCTGGATGCGCTGGCGGACGCGGGCGCGCGGGCGACCTTCTTCGTCGTGGCGCCCCTGGCGGAGCGCCATCCGGGGCTGTTGCGCCGGGCGGCGGATGAAGGACACGAGGTCGCCCTCCACTGCAACCGGCACGTGCGCCACGACCGGATGACGGCGGCGGAGGTTCTGGCCGACGCCAGGGCCGGCCTGCGGACCCTGCGAAACCTTGACCACCAGCCCCGGGACTGGCGCGTGCCGTGGGGTGTGGTTACCTGCGACACGGAAGAGACCGCCAAGGTACTGAGCTTGCGCCTGGTCGGCTGGACCGCGGACAGCGAGGACTGGCGCGGCGTCGACGCCGGCGAGGTGCTCGGCCGGCTGGCACCCGGTATAGGAGCCGGGGCGGTCGTGCTGATGCACGATGGGCTCGGCCCGGGGGCATTGAGAGACGGTTGCGACGAGACAGTGGAGCTGGTCGCTCCGCTCGTCTCCCTGGCCAGGTCCCGCAACCTTATGCCGGTGCCGTTGGGCCGGATGCCGGGACGACTTCCGGTCCGCAACCCCGGGACCGTGGCGGGTGTATGAGCGTTCCCCTTGCACAGGGGCCGCCTTCAGATAAAGTCAGGCCGTTATGAGGACGGGAACCCCAGGCCACACCCCGCGCACGGAGCCCGAATCCCGGGAACTCGACGGGGTTCTGGCGGAGATCTCCGCCGGCGCCGCCGCCAGGGACGCGGAACCGACCTTCCCGGAGGAACCATTCCGCGCGCTTGCGGCCTCCGGGGTTCTCGGCCTGACCGCGCCGGAGCCGGGGCCAGGGAGATCTCGCCCAGTCTCCTTCGGACTGGAGTGGCGCGTGCTACGCGCCGTCGCCCGCGCGGACGGCTCGGTGGGGCGCATCCTGGACGGCCACTTCAACGCCGTGGAGCGGGTGTCCGTCCTCGCGCCGGAACCCCTGCGGTCGTCCGAGTTGAAGGCCGTGGCAGCGGGCGAACTGCGTCTAGGAGTCTGGGGCGCGGACCCGGTTCCGGGAGAAGGAGAGCCGGCACGCCTCGTGGAGGGCGGCTCGCGCATCTCCGGCGTCAAGACGTTCTGCTCGGGCTCGACGGGCCTCGACCGCGCGGTCGTCCTGGTGCGCGGGGAGGACGACGCGCCAGGCCCACCGCTGGTCGCCTACGTGGACCTCTCCGAGGGCACCGAGGTGGACATGGGCTGGTTCCGTGGACAGGGAATGCGCTCTTCGGAGAGCCACCGGGTCGTCTTCGAGGGGGCGCGGGTACTGGCGGTGCTGGGC
>JALZNL010000426.1 GCA_030857715.1 Actinomycetota bacterium
TAACAAAACTTTTAAGCTATCTTCGGCATAACCGCTGGAACCTGCGTGCCAACAGGGTACTATGTTCACCGTCGTTTCCGGGCCGCTCCGCCCACCACGGTCTTCGACCGGGGCGTGGTCCTGACACTTTTCCCGCGGCGTCCTGTCGCAACCTGAACGGATCACAGCATGATTTTGTCGTGAACAGAAGATCAGGAAAGGGCGTTTCGGAATGAGAAGAACGATGGGTTCTACGGTTGACGTGGGCGCCTCTGGCATTTCGGTTGGTAGAGCGGGTCCGTTCGTGTCGCGGAGTGCGGCCCTGCCTGAGGGGCCCGCACGGGACCACTGCTTGCGGCGGATGCGGGCGCGACAAGACACGAGTAGGCGGTAGGCCGGCCATGAACGAACGAGACCTCTGCCTGCACGAGCTCTTCGAGCGCCAGGCCGGAAAGACCCCTGATGCGACCGCCGTGGTGGACGCGAAGACCACGCTGACCTACGCGGAGTTGGACCACCGGGCCGACGCGCTCGCCGCGCACCTGCGTTTCGCCGGCGTCGTGCCGGACGCGGCCGTCGGCGTGTACATGGAGCGCTGCGCGGAGTACGTGGTGGCGATACTGGCCGCCATGAAGGCCGGTGGCGCGTACGTGCCCCTGGAGCTCGCCTACCCCGCGTCGCAACTGGAGGACGTCCTCTCTGACTGCGAACCCTCCGTCGTCCTCACCAAAGACGCCCACGCCGGACGCCTCCCCGACTGGCAGGAGAGTTTCCGGATGGACGTGGACGAGCCAGAGACGCCCGGCGAAGACTCCGAGCCTCCGCGGGTGGATCGGGAAAATCTAGCTTTCATACCGTATTCGTCGGGGACTACCGGCAAGCCGAAGGGCATCGCGAACCCGCATCGGGCTCCGGTGCTCTCGTACCTGTGGCGCTTCGGGGTCAGCGACTACGGGCCGGGCGACCGGGTCGGGTGCAGCGTCTTTTTCGTGTGGGAGGTGTTGAGGCCGCTGTTGCGGGGCGGTGCTTCATACGTCATCGGGGACGACGTGATCTACGATCCGCCGGCCCTGATCCGGCACCTCGAAGAGCATCGGATCACCGAGATCCAGATGACCTCTTCGCTGACGGAAGCCGTCCTCGACGCGAGCGGCCCCGGCCTAACCGAACGCCTCCCCGATCTCAAGACGATCTGGGTCTGCGGCGAGGTGGTCACGAAGACGCTCGCGCGGCGCCTGCTCGAAGCGCTGCCCCACGCCCGCTCCTTCAACCTCTACAGCATCGCCGAGACCCACGAGGTCGCCGTGACGGAGTTGGGTGAGGCGTTAGATCATCCCGATTCGACGTACTGCCCGGTGGGCCGTCCCGTGCGTCCCGAGCGCCTGTACATCCTGGACGACGAGCTCCGCCGCGTGCCCGAGGGCGAGGCCGGGGAGGTCTGCGTCGGGGGGGACATGCTCGCCCGCGGCTTCGTCAACCTGCCGGAGAAGACCGCCGAGCGCTTCGTGCCGGACCCGTTCGCCGGCGAGGACGGGGCGCGGATGTACCGGACCGGCGACAGGGGGCGCATCTTGCCGGACGGTCACCTGGAGATCCTCGGCCGCGCGGACTTCCGGGTCAGGATCAGGGGCTACAACGTCGAGCTCGGCGCCGTGGAGGCGGCCGTCGAGGAGAACGTCGCCGTCAGGGCGTGTGTCGTGGTCTCCGAGGGCGACGAGGGAGAGGACAAGCGGCTCGTCGCCTACGTGGTCCCCGAACCGCGAGGCGACCACCGCTTCTCCGGCTGGAGCCTCGACCCGAAGACGGGCCGGAGCAAGGAGATCCGGGGTGTCTTGCGAAAAGTCCTGCCCCACTACGCCGTCCCGGCGGTCTACGTGGCGCTCGACGCACTCCCGATCCAGGCGACCTCGGGCAAGGTGGACCGCAAGAGGCTCCCGCCGTCCCCGCCCCGCCAGGCCCGCACCGACCGGGACCCGTCTACCACGACGCTCGCCCCCGAAGCCCCGCGAGCGGCGAAGGAGAACTTGCTCAAGGGCATCTGGGAGGAGGCTCTCCGCCTGGACGAGGGCGAGGTCGAGGCGGGGGACGACTTCTTCGACCTCGGCGGGCACTCGCTCGCCGCCGCCGGGCTCTCGGCCCGCGTCGAGGAGAGCTTCGGCGTCCACGTCTCGATGCCGCTGTTCATGGAGGACCCGACGGTACATGGCCTGTGCGACAGGATCGAAGCCCTCCAGCGCGACGAAGACGGCGACGCCACGGGTCCTCTGGAGATCGACCTGCGCGCCGAGGCCGTCCTGGAGCCGGAGATCTCACCGGAAGGCGGGGTGGAAGCGGCAACCCTTCGCGACGCCGAGAACGTCTTCCTGACGGGTGCTACGGGCTTTCTCGGGGCCTTCCTCCTCGACGGTTTGCTCTCCTCCACGGGGGCCCGGGTCCACTGCCTCGTCCGGGGGCGGGACGACGAGGACCCACTGGCAACCATCGCCTCCAACCTGGAATCCTACGGGCTCTCCCCCGACCGGATGGACCGCGTAGTGCCGGTCGCCGGAGATCTCGGCGAGCCCTTGCTCGGGATGGGCGAGAAGAGATTCGACGCGCTGGCGCGGGAGATGGACCTCGTGATCCACGCCGCCGCGGCCGTGAACCTGGTCTACCCTTACTCCGCGCTGGAGGCGCCGAACGTGGGCGGCACGCGCGAGGCGCTGCGCCTGGCGTGCCGTCACAGGACCAAGCCGTTCCATTTCGTCTCAACCGACGGGATCTTCCCCCCTAACGCGGGCCTCTGCGAGGAGGACACGGACCTCGACTCTCTCGCGGGCGCCCGCGAGGACGGCTACGGCCGGTCCAAGTGGGTGGCGGAGAAGCTCGTCCGCGAGGCGTCGGGGCGCGGCCTGCCGGCCTGCGTCCACCGCCCCGGCTTTATCTCCGGCCACTCGAAGACCGGTGCCTCGAACCCGCGCGACCTGCAGGGCGCGGTCCTCTCCGAATCCCTGCGTCTTGGAGCCGCCCCTGAGGTCGAGGGCTGGAGAATAGAGATGATGCCCGTGGACTTCGTGGCCGCCGCGATCCTCAGTGTGGCCTCGAAACCCGAAGCGACCGGCGGGACCTACCATCTCGCCAACCCGGACCCCGTGTCCGCCGGGAAGGTCTTCGACTGGCTGGAGGAGGGGGGGTACACGCTGGAACGCGTCCCCTACGCCGAGTGGTTGCGCCGGCTGGAGGCCGCGCCGCCCGAAGACGAGGACGGTCCTGGCA
>JALZNL010000427.1 GCA_030857715.1 Actinomycetota bacterium
ACCGAGCTCGTCACGCATCCGCATGAAAGCATTGCCCTTCGGGAAGGCGGCGCGGGCAACACGGGCGGTTTCTTCGGGGACCGGGCCGATGGGTTGGGACTTGAGCGACATGGTTTTCACCTCCGGAGGGGCGAGGTTTGAACGCAACGTCCGGAAGTATGCGCCGCCCTCAGCGAATTCGCCAACAGCATCAGCGGTGGGAGATCGGTGGCGGAGATGGTTGAAGGGGCCGGTCTCAGTAGATAAACTCGTTTCTGGAGAGGTGGCAGAGCGGTTGAATGCGGCGGTCTCGAAAACCGTTATGTCGGTAATCCCGGCATCGGGGGTTCGAATCCCCCCCTCTCCGCCCGAGTAGCACGGCGCTTCGCGCCTTTCAGCACGCCCCATCCGGGGACTCTCAGCACGCTACTTTTGGTAGCTCTCAGCTCGTCAGCCAGTCGTCTGTGAACGCTGCTCCGGTTATCAAGCGGACAGTCGCTGCTGGTAGTGGGTTTGTCCCGGGTGGCCGAGTAAGCTCGAAGCGGCCGAGAATGCTGACAAGCTGAAAGCGAGGGCCGCGGGCCCGAAGCGTGCTGAAAGCGGAAACCGAAGGTTGGAGCGTGCTGAGAGCGGAGCCCGAAGGGCGCAGCGTGCTGACAAGCTGAGTATCATGTCCGGCTGTGAGTCCGTACGGTCAACAGGTCGGTTAGGGGTGCGGGGGGGCGCGAGAGCTCGGGACGCGGTTCTCTATACGGCGGCGTTCTGGATTTTCGTGGCGGCGTTGTGGATGGACGTGCGGTTTTTGGGCGGGGCTCTGGGCAGGATCTCGACGGGCTCCATGAGGGTGCACGTGGATTTCGACTCTTTCTGGCGCTCGGCGAGGGCCTTGCTCGGCGGGGGAGACATCTACGATGCGGGTGCGCTGCTGGTCAACTTGAACCCGCCGGTGTGGACCGTGCTCATCTCGCCTCTCGGGCTTATGGAGGCGATAGACGCGTACCGGCTTTTCGTGCTGCTGTGCGTGCTGGCTGTACTGGGGTATCTCGCCTGGACAGCGGAGGAGCTGGGGCTGAGGCCGGTGTGGGCTGTCGTGGGGGCTGGGTTGCTGCTCGTGTCGTCGCCGCTGCTCTCGACGCTGGCGCTGGGGCAGGTGTACCCGGTGTTGGCCCTGGGGCTGGTGGCGGCCTGGATCTCGGACCGCAGGGACGCCCAGTGGCCCTCCGGCATCGCCCTGGGTCTGGTGGTCGCCCTGAAGCCGTCGCTGGCGCCGGTCCTGCTCTGGCCGCTCGTGCGGCGGCGCTGGGGCTCGTTCTCGGCGGCGTGCGTCTCGGGCCTGGCGGCGACGCTCGTCGGGCTGGTCGTGGCGGGGCCGTCGGCGACCCTGCGCTACGTCCGGGTACTGAACGAGGGCTCGGCGAACGCCTACTGGGACAACGCCTCCATACCCGCGGCGATGACCCGGTTCTTTACGGAGCATCCCTACGGGCAGAACGTGGCGACGCTGCCGTGGATGGTCTACGTGGGCTACGCGCTGGGCATCGCGGTCGTCGTCGTCACCGCGGCGAGGATACGGGGTGGGGGGGAGGCGGGGCTGTGGGCGCTCGTGGCGGCCTCCCTGCTCGCCTCGCCTATCGCCTGGCACAACTACCTCGTCCTGCTCGCCCCGGGAATCTTGCTCTTGCTGGCGAGGGGTCGGACCGCGCCGGCGCTGTTCCTGCTCGCCCTGCAGGCCATCCCGGCGCAGTGGCCGCTGCTGTGGAACGAGCAGGGGACCGTCGGCGCCACGTTCGCGCTCACGCTCTACCTCTACGTGTTGCTGGCGCACTGGATCCTGCTCCTGTCCGCCGTGAAACCGGAGGCACCGGGGCCGGAACCCGCGAAGGCGGGGTAGGGAAGCCCTTATGGGGGACCCTTAGAGTTCCGGCTATCGGGGCATAATCCTTCCCCGAGACAGAACCGGAGACCGGAAGCGAGGCGGAGAGACGTGGAGAAGACCATCGGCGAGCGCATAGTGGACGCGATGCCTTTCCTGGACGGGGCATCCGATGTCGTCCAACCGAAGGTGCGGGACCTCGTAGACGCGGGTGGGACGACGGCGCGCAACATCCTGGATGGCGTCTGGATGGAGGTGCCGCTGCACCCGGTGCTCACGGACGTGCCGATAGGCTCGTGGACGGCGGCGCTCATCTTCGACGGGCTCGACCTCGTGAGCGGAAGGCCCGCCATGCGAAACGCGGCCGACGCCTCGCTCGCCGTCGGCGTCGCCGGCGGGTTCGCCGCCGCGGCGGTCGGGTTCTCCGACTGGCGCTACCTCTCCGGAGGATCTCGCCGTATGGGCATGGCCCACGCCGTGTCGAACTCCGTAGGGCTGGCCCTCAACACCGCGTCCCTGCTGCTGCGCGCCTCGGGCCACCGGAACGCGGGCAGGCTCGCCTTCCTCGCCGGGTACTCCCTCAACGGGATAGGCGCCCACCTCGGCGGCGAGCTTTCGTACAAGTACGGCCTCCGCGTCAACCGCAACGCCTTCGAAAACACCGGCCCCGACGACTTCGTCCCCGTCCTCGACGAGACGGAGCTGTCTCAGGACGAGATGCGCCGGGTCGAGGTCAGCGGGACGGCCGTGCTCCTCAGCCGGTCCGGAAAAGACGGCAGGGTCTGCGCCATAGCCGCCACCTGCAACCACATGGGCGGCCCGCTAGAGCAGGGCGACCGCGAAGGCGACACCGTCGTCTGCCCCTGGCACGAGTCCCGTTTCGACCTGTGCAGCGGCAAAACCATAGACGGCCCGGCCGTCTTCCCCCAGTCCGGCTACCAGACCAGGGTGAGGGAAGGTAAGATCGAGGTGAAGACCGTCGAGGAGAATATTCAGGAGAAGGTGAGGTAGGTTTCAGGCTTCAGGCATCAGGTGTTGAAGAGAAGGCCGGAGCTTCATACTTACTCCGCAGTTTCGGCGACGTGTCGTGTCGTTTACGGTCGGAGACTTTCGTAACTCGCGGATTAGCTGAAGCCTGAAACCTGTAGCCTGATGCCTTTGACCTAATTCTCCAAACTCTCCATCGCCTCACCCGCGGCGCGGCGTAAGGCACGGTTCGAATCCACCTGGAAGACTTTTTGCAGATCTCCGCGGGCCCTTGCGCGGTCGCCCGTGGCGGCCAGGGCGGAGGCGCGGTTGTAGTAGGCGATGCCGAGTTTGGGGTCGAGTTTTATGGCGTGGTCGGCGGCTTCCAGGGCGGTTTCGGGGTTACCT
>JALZNL010000428.1 GCA_030857715.1 Actinomycetota bacterium
CTACCCAACGGCCATCCTTGCGCCGGTAGATGCTTCCCTCTCCGTTGCCGCGCTTGGCCATGTCTAGCTCTCCTTTTTGGTCAGTTGTTGTGGATCTACATTTAGGGCTTTCGCCAGCTTGCGAATCGTAGACGGATGCGCGTTGGTGCCAGTGCCGCTTTCAAGACGCCAGATCGTGTCCTTCGACACGCCGGCGATCTCGGCCAGCTCCCGCAGAGACACAACGCGCTCCGCTCTTAGCTCCTTTACTCTGACCACATTGACCTCCATGTCCGGGGTTGTACTGATTCCGTCCGCTACACGCAATTATACAGATAATATTCAGACAATACTAGACAAAATAGTTATGAATACGGTACAATAAGGAAGTCAGGAAAAGAAACGGCCCCGCGAGTGTTAGAGCACTCCGGGACCACGGCCCAAAGGGAAAGGACCCCAATGGACACCACAAAGATTACCGCACCATCCCCGCACCCCGCTACCGAGTGCTTCGCCTGCTACGAGGGGCTCGTCTACATCGGCCACTTGATCGAGGATGAGGACGGCGACACCGCCGAGGTGTTCGAGCCTGTTCCCTGCCGCCGCTGCGAAGCCCGATAGCGCCACCCCGGATAGGCCATGACTACCGAGCGCGGACCTCCTGGCACCCAACGGGAGACATGATCACCACTACTTGAGGAGGAAGCGATGAAGGAAGTGTTCAGGAAGTACGGCGATGGCGGGGCGGGAGCCGCCCACGTCGAGCCGATAGCGTGCGTCGTGCGCCACCCCGACGCGGGCGGCCAGTGCGAGCGCGAGGCCGTGGGCGAGGTGTGGTCCTTGCCGTTCTGCGAGATCCACGGCCGGGAGGCGGAGCTTGCGTACATGGCCGAAGCCTCCGAGTCCGTGGGCGTCGAGCTTGAGGCGCTCTACGACGCGGAGCGAAAGCGCCACGACGCGAACCGGCCGCTGATCGAGGCCCTGGACTCGGCGATAAAGCCGGTCGAGGTGGACTTCCGCGCCCACGAGCCCGCGATGCTTGAAGCGTACCCACCCGACGATCTCGAATCCAATACCGACCCCGACACGCTTTCCTTCGACTACGAAAGGTACGGCCGGGACACGCCCCATGACTGGTGGTGCGAGTCCAGGGAGATGGTCGCGCGCTTCATGCGCCAGGCCTCCGACAGGGGCGTGCCGATAGTCGAGGACCTGGAGTACCTGCGCGAGCGGGCCACGGTGCAGGAGCTACTCGCCAATCGGGACCTTGATCGGCGGTGGAAGGCCGCGAAGACCGAAGCATAGCCCGACGCCCATGGGCGACACCGGGCCGGGACTCCCCGACAAGGGACCCCGGCCCCTTACGAGAGGAGATGTAGATGTCAGAGGGACGATGGAACGACGAAAGATTCTGGGATTGGAACCACAACCTCGAAGGGCAAGAAAAGAGTAAGGCAACTCCCAACCCCGAAGCGCTAAATGGGCTCCGGGCCTTTCTAGCCGCTGGGTGCAGAGCGTCAGCCGCCGCTCACGTCGAAGTAGGGCGTGGCGGTGTAGAGGACGTAGGCAGCGAGGAGCAGGAACACGACCCCGATCACGTAGGGTGTTGCCCCGCCAAGGCGGGTGAGGCGGCCGAAGCGCTTCGCCGTCCGCTCGGAGAAGGCTAGGGGGACCAGGGGCAGCGACAAGGCGAGCCCGAAGACGAACAGCGTGGCGAAGCCCAGGAGTGGCCCGGACGCGGCGCCCGGCCCCAGGAGGGCCAGCATCAGCGGGTAGGCGCACGCCGGGAGGTTGAGGCCGAACAGCAGCCCCAACCCCAAAGAGCGGTCCTCGCGCTCAGGGAGCAGTCTTCGCAAGGAGACGCGCCCGAACAGCCCCCAGCGGAAGCGGGCGTTCAGGATCACGGCCACCCCCAACGCGAGGTACAGGAGCCCGAGCAGCAGCCAGAAACCCTTCTGCGCCGCGAACACCGAGCTGCCCAGGAAGGCGATGCCGAGCCCGAAGAGCCCCAGTACCACCGAACGGCTCAGGGCGAACTTCGCCGTCTCCCGCAGCCGCGTGCCTTTGTCCTTCTCGCGCAGGTGGCCCAGGAAGACCATGTTAGCCCCTATGGAGCAGGGCTCGACGAAGCCCAAGAGCCCCAGCCCGACCGCCAGCGCCAGCAGGTAGAGCCCGTCCACCTAATACCTCAACTTGTAGCCACGGCGCAGCAGCTCCGTCGTGCCCCAGAAGGCCAACGCGGCGAAGACTCCTAGCGCCGCAAGGGCCGGGTAGGGCGGGGCGTCGGAGACCCCCACCGCCGCGAAGCGGAAGGCGTCCACAGCGTAAAAGATGGGGTCGAGGTAGGTGGCCACCCGCAGGGGCGCGGGCAGCATCTCCGCCGAGTAGAAGACCCCGCCCAAGAAGGTCAGCGGCTGGAGGACGATGGTGCTAAGGAAGAAGATGTGGTCTATGCGGGTCGCCAGCACCCCGGCCACCACACCAAGGGAGGCGAAGGCGATGCTCGTCGCCAGGCCCGCAGCCAGGAGGAGCAGTGGCCGCTCCGCTGGAAGACCTGCCAAGGGTATCGCCAGGGCGAACGTCCCCGCGCCCACGAGCATCCCGCGCAGTACGCCCCCCAGCACGTAGGCCAATGCCATCTGCAAGGGCGTCACGGGGCTGATGAGGATGTCGTCTATGTAGCGCTCGCGCTTGGCGTCAAAAAGGCTGGAGGAGGTGTTGCCGTAGGAGGCCGTTATGACGCTCAAGAGGATCAAACCGGGGAGGATGAAGTCCAGGTAAGGTACCCCCTCGACCTCTCGTATACGGCTCCCCAGGCCGTAGCCGAAGACCACGACGTACAGGGCCGAGGTGAGCAGGGGCGCGAACAGGGTCTGGGTCCATACCTTGAGGAACCGGTTGACCTCCCGCGAGAGGAGGGTGCGAAACGGCACCCCGAGGAGGCCCGACGACCACCCGTCCTCGGCGTCCGCCCCTTCGACGCTCTTTCGGCCACCGGGCTCGCCGCCCGTGTCCGGCGTGCGAACCGAGGATCGCCGAAGAGCCGCCCGGATCATCTCCTCAGTGGGATGATCCTTGAGCCCCTCCGGTGTGGAATAGACCCTGCAACCCAGCCGCCAGTCCTCGCGTTCGGCGGCGGGGAACAGATCGCGGTCGTTTACCCGTATCGTGGGGCTGCCGGGGAATCGCAACGCCCCGGCCTCCTCGTCCGTGTTCACCGCGACCAGCTCGACCTCCGACGGG
>JALZNL010000429.1 GCA_030857715.1 Actinomycetota bacterium
CTGCGGCATGGCGCGCCTGATGCGCGGCTACGCGCAGGTCGGCTTCGAGAACAACGCCCTCTGGCAGGAGCGCGACATAAGCCACTCCTCCGCCGAGCGCGTCGCGTTGCCCGACGCCACCATCCTCGCCTTCTACATGCTCCGCACCACGCAGCGCGTCCTCGGAGGCCTCCAGGTCCACAAGGACAGGATGCGGGACAACCTCAACGTCGGAGGCGGCATCGTTTTCTCAGGCCGTGTCCTGCTCGCCCTCGTCGAAGCCGGCATGACTCGCGACGACGCCTACGCCGTCGTCCAGGGCGCCGCGATGCAGGCCTGGGAGGGCGAAGGCGGCTTCCGAGAACTGTTGGAACAGAGGGAAGAGGTGCGCGAGCACCTGAACGGCGACCTGGACGAACTCTTCGACCCGTCCCACGCGCTCCGCAACGCCCACGTCGTCTTCGAGCGGGTAGAGAAACTCAAGGGGAGGTTGGAAGATGCCTGAGACCCTTCTCTACGAGGGCAAGGCGAAGAGGGTGTTCTCTACTGACGACGAGGCCATCCTGTTGCACCGCTACAAGGACGACGCCACGGCGTACAACGCCCAGAAGCGCGGCTCGTGGAAGGACAAGGGCAAGACCAACGCCACCATGAGCGCCGCCATGTTCACCTTTCTCGAAGCCAACGGCGTCCCGAGCCACTTCATAGAGCAGCTAGACGAGACAACTTTAAAGACCAAGAAGCTAGAGATGCTCCCCGTCGAGGTCGTCGTCCGCAACGTGGCGGCCGGCTCCCTCTCGCGCCTGCTCGGCTTCGAGGAGGGCCGCAGGCTAAAGGCGCCCATAATAGAGCTCTGCTACAAGAACGACTCTTTGGGCGATCCACTGCTCAACTGGCACCACTTCCGCGAGCTCGATGTCTCCGACGAAGACCTGGAGTTCTGCGAGGAGCTCGGCCTCAAAGTAAACGGCATCCTGTCCCCCTTCTTCGACGAGAGGGGCGTCACGCTCGTGGACTTCAAGATAGAGGTCGGGCGCGACGGGGACGGACGGCTCATGCTTGCCGACGAGATCTCCCCGGACACCTGCCGCTTCTGGGACAAGGAGACCGGCGAGAGGCTGGACAAGGACCGCTTCCGAAGGGACCTGGGCGGAATGGAGGAGGCCTACGCGGAGATGTTGCGCCGGGTTACCTCGGAGGTTCGAGGTTCGAGGTCCAAGGCTTTAGGTACAAACCTGGAGGATGACGCTTGACGACGACAACGAAACGACGATGTACCCCGGTCATCCGCAGGACGCTCCCAGTTGCGACCTCAGACCCGAGAGCCAATACCTGATGCCTAATACCTCAGAACCTCGAACCTTGAAGATCCGTGTCCTGGTCCGACCCAAAGAGGGCATCCTCGACCCTCAAGGGGAAGCGGTGCGGGGGGCCTTGCCGGCTTTAGGGTTTGGCGGTGTGAAGACCGTTCATATTGGGCGTTTGATCGAGATGGAGGTCGAGAGCGCGGACGAGGTGGACGCGATGTGCCGGCGGCTGCTCTCCAACCCCACGATCGAGGAGTACGAGTGGGAGGTGGTCTCGTGAGGATCGGGGTTACGGTCTTCCCGGGCTCGAACTGCGACAGGGACGCGCTCTACGGCGTCGAGAGGATGGGCGCGGAGCCGGTCGAGCTGTGGCATGCGGAGGCGGATCTGAAGGGGGTTGACGCCGTGATCGTGCCCGGCGGGTTCTCCTACGGCGACTACCTCAGGCCCGGCGCCATCGCCCGCTTCGCGAGCGTGATGGGACCGCTGGAGGAGTTCGCAATGGAGGGCGGCCCGGTTCTCGGCGTCTGCAACGGGTTCCAGGTGCTCTGCGAGGCGCACCTGCTGCCGGGCGCCCTGCTCCAGAACACGCACATGCGCTTCGTCTGCGACCGCGTGCGGGTGCGGGTCGAGACGACGGACACGCCCTGGACCGCCGGGTGCGAGGTCGGCGAGGAGATCACGCTGCCCGTCGCCCACAACGAGGGGAATTATTTCGCGGACGCGGAGACGCTCGCCCGTTTAGAAGACGAGGGCCGGGTCGTGCTGCGGTACGCGGAGAACCCGAACGGGTCGGCCAACGACATAGCGGGCGTGTGCAACGAGGGTCGTAACGTCGTCGGGATCATGCCGCATCCGGAGCGCGTCTCGGACCCGGCGCTCGGCTCGGACGAGGGGCTCAAGATCCTGCGCTCCGTGATGGCGGGAGCAGGGGTCTGAACGTAAGGGAGACATACGGCGCCCTCGGGCTCTCTGAATGGGAGTACGGGCGCATCCTGGACCTCATGGGCCGGGAGCCGAACTACCTTGAACTCTCGCTCTTCTCCGTGATGTGGAGCGAGCACTGCGGCTACAAGAACTCGCGACCGCTCCTGCGGCGCTTCCCGAACGAGGGGCCGCGGGTCTTGCAGGGGCCGGGGGAGAACGCCGGCGTCGTGGAGGTGGGCGATGGCTGGGCGCTCGCGTTCAAGATGGAGAGCCACAATCATCCCTCGGCGGTCGAGCCCTACGAGGGGGCGGCGACGGGGGTTGGTGGGATCATCCGCGACATCCTCGCCATGGGCGCCAGGCCCGTGGCGCTTCTTGACTCCTTGAGATTCGGGCCGCTGGACGAGGAGCGCAACCGCTACCTGTTCCGCGAGGTCGTGCGCGGCATCGGCGGGTACGGCAACGCCGTGGGCGTGCCGACCGTCGGAGGCGAGGTCGAGTTCTCGCACGCTTACTCCGGGAACCCGCTCGTCAACGCGATGTGCGTCGGGCTCATACGGGTCGATGACCTGATGCGCTCCAGGGCGACCGGCGAGGGGAACGCCGTCGTCCTGCTCGGCTCGAAGACCGGCCGTGACGGCATCCACGGGGCGACCTTCGCCTCCGACGAGCTGACGGAGGAGTCCGAGTCCAGGCGGTCCAACGTGCAGGTAGGCGACCCGTTCGCCGAGAAGATGCTCATCGAGTGCTGCCTGGAGCTGCTGAAACAGGACCTCCTCGTCTCCCTGCAGGACCTCGGGGCGGCCGGCATAACCTCATCGGCCTCGGAGATGGCGGCGGGCGGGGGCGTCGGCATAGACATCGAGGTCGAGAAGGTGCCCAGGCGGGAGGCGGGGATGGAGCCGTGGGAGGTCATGATCTCCGAGTCCCAGGAACGGATGCTCGCCGTCGTCGAACCTGAGAAGGTCGATGAGGCGCTGGCTTTAGCCCAACGATTCGGAATCGGCG
>JALZNL010000430.1 GCA_030857715.1 Actinomycetota bacterium
CTTGTTGGGATGGTGACCTCATAGTTCACACCAAGCGTTTAAGGAATAGCCGCCCGCCGGACGAACCGCGTATCATCCCACGCCACGCTACGGCACGGACCCGGTCCCGAAAACCAGCCCGATTGTCCAGCCCCTGATGCCCGACGCCTGAAACCTGAAACCTAATCGACAACCCCCTTCGTCGAGGCGCTGCCGCCGGTCCTCGTTGCGATTCCCGCGCGGAGCGCGACGGCAAGCGCTTTTACGCCGGACTCGACCTTGTGGTGGGCGTTTTCGCCGTAGTGGCAGTTGAGGTGGAGGGTGAAGCGGCCGTACTGGGTGAAGGCGCGCAGAAACTCCTGGAAGAGCTCGGTGTCGAAGGTGCCGATCTTCTCCGGCATGGCCCCCAGGTTGCAGGTGAGGTGGCTCCTGGCACCGAGGTCCACGACCACGGTCGAAAGGGCTTCGATGAGCGGGGCGCCCGCATCGGCGAAGCGGACGAGGTCCGTCCGGTCGCCCAAAGCCTCGTCGAAGGCGCGGCCGAGCACCAGGCCCGTGTCCTCGACGGTGTGGTGGTCGTCCACCCAGGTATCGCCCTTCGCCTCGACCGTAAGGTCCATGCCGGAGTGGTGGGCGAGCAGGTGCAGGAGGTGGTCCAGAAAACCGACGCCGGTCGAGGCGTCGGCCCGCCCGGTCCCGTCCAGATCCAGGTGGACCCGGACAAAAGTCTCCCCCGTCTTGCGCTCCGCGCTACCCGTTCGCGACATCCCGCTCCTTCTGGCTCTCTGCGTCTCGCATCGTTGCGTTTTCAGCATTCTAGCGGACCGGGGCTGTGGAATACGGCCTCCGGCGGTCCGGGGTCGGCGTCACAGCCCTACCTGAGCCGCACCCCGACGCTCTGGGCGTGGTTCTCGAAGCCTTCGAGGCGGGCGAGGCGTTCTACGTGGGGCCCGATCTCCTCGAGCGCGTCCCTCGTGTAATGGATGTAGTTGGTGTGTGCGAGGAAGTCGCGGGTGCCGAGGGCCGAGGCCCAGACCGCGGCGCCGCCCGAGGGGAGCGCGTGGGAGGGGCCGGCGGCGTAGTCGCCGAGGGCCACGGGGCTGAAGTCGCCGATGGCGACCATGCCGACGGCGTCGAGGTCCTGGAGGATGGCCTCGTGGTCTTCGGAGATCACGTGCGCGTGCTCGGGGGCGTACTCGTTGGAGATCTCCACGGCCTGGGCGCTGTTCTGCACCCGGACGAGCGTGATCAGCTCCGAGGGCTTCCCGAAGAGGAGCGGCTCGACTCTGCGTATAAGCTCCTCGCTAGGGGTGAGGAGCACGGCGGAGGCGCCGGAGAGGTGCTCGGCCTGGGCCATCAGGTCGCGGGCCACCCGCTCGGGGAAGGCGCCGGCGTCGGCGATGACCATCACCTCGCTCGGGCCCTGCGGCGCGTCGATGCCGACCACGCCGAAGACCTCGAGCTTCGCGGCCGTCACGAAGTCGTTGCCGGGGCCCACGATCTTGTCCACCCGTCGAACCGTCTCCGTGCCGAAGGCCAGGGCGCCGACGGCCTGCGCCCCGCCCAGGGCGTAGACTTCTTCCAGGCCGAGAAGGCCGGCGACGGCGAGCACGCTCTCGTCGGCCCGGCCGTTCTGGCCGGGCGGGGTGCAGACCCGGATCTCCCCCACCCCGGCCACCTGCGCCGGCACGGCGGACATCACGAGCGTGCTCGGGTAGGCTCCGTGCCCGCCGGGGACGTAGAGGCCGGCGCGCCGGATCGGGCGCACCCTCTGGCCCACGGTGGCTCCGCCCCGGCTCTGCTCCCACGACCGCCCCATCTCCCGCCGGTGGAACGACCGCACGTTCTCTATCGCGAACGCGAAGCTCTCCGTGAGCTCGGCCGAGAGGGCGTCGCGGGCCTTTTCGATCTCCTCGACCGGCACCCGCAAGTTCTCGGGTCGCACGCCGTCGAAGCGCCCGGTGTAATCGAGCAGCACCTCGTCTCCCCCCTCGCGTACGCCCTCGACGATGGCCCTGGCGGCCTCGCGGACCGAGGTCGAGAGGAAGCCGTCCGCCCGGCGCAGGCAGCCGACGATCTCTCCCACGTCCCTGCCGCGGGCGTCCAGCCTTCTAACCAACGCGGTTCCCGTTTCTTTGCATGGCTTCGACCAGGGCGGCGACCTCGCGGTGCCGCAGGCGGTAGGAGCCGCGGTTGGCGATGAGGCGCGCGGTAGAGGACGAGATGTCGTCCATGACTACCAGATCGTTCTCCCGCAGGGTGGTGCCGGTCGCGGTCAGGTCCACGATGCACTCGGCCAGCCCGACGAGCGGGGCGAGCTCGACGGAGCCGTGAAGCTCTATGACCTCGGCCTGCCGCCCCATCCCTTCGAAGTAGCGACGGGCGACGTTGGGGAATTTCGTCCCCACCCGCACGACCTCGGCGTGCGAGATGGCCCGCTGCACCTCCTCCACCTTGTTTCGCGGCGCGGCGAGGACCATCTGACACGCGCCGGTCCCGAGGTCCCTGAGCTCCACGACGTTGGGCCGCTGCTCGTCGAGCACGTCCTTGCCGACGATCCCGATATCGGCCGCCCCGTGCTCGACAAAAACCGGCACGTCCGAGGGTCGGCTCACGATAAACTCCGCCCCCTCGGCCCGGTAGAGCAGCTTCCTCCCGTCCTCCCGCAACACCCCGACGGGCAGCCCCGCCGCCTCCAGGGCGGCGAGCGCGTCCTCGAAGATGGCCCCCTTCGGCACCGCGACCCGCAACCCCCTCACGAAAGCACCCTCCCCGCACACTCTTCCAGGGAGACGATCTCCGGCTCTCCCCCATCCGCTGCGGCCAGCTTGACACCGTCCGGCGCCGGGTAACAGACCCAGCCCGCATCGACCGAGCGGGCGTACTCCGCCGCCTGCGCCGGCGGCAGGTCCTCCGCCAGGTGCAGGACGGGCACACCTGAGCCTCTCAAATCCGCCGCGGTCCGGGTGGCCTCGACGGAGGCGCCGACGAGGACGACGAGCGGGGCGGGTTCCTCGTCGGGGAGGACGGAGACCAGGCGTTCGAGGGAGATGGCGAAGCCGGTGGCGGGCAGCGGTTCCCCGAAGCGCCGGAGCAGGTTGTCGTAGCGGCCACCGTTGGCGACCGTGAAGCCGAGGCCCGAGGCGTAGACCTCGTAGACGGCGCCGGTGTAGTAGTCGTGGCGCCCGATCAGGCCGAAGTCCAACATGACGCCGTCCAGGCACCCGACGGCCTGGAGA
>JALZNL010000431.1 GCA_030857715.1 Actinomycetota bacterium
GTGAAGCCGCCGGGTCGGGACTGGTCCGTTCGAGACCGCGTCCGGGCCGTCCGACCTCCGGTCCGTACGGGCGATAACTGGTCCGGGTCGGCTTTTGTTAGAATTGGGCCCCGATCCTATGGGTAGCACACGAAACAACCTCATCGTCCTCGGGCTCGTCGTCGTGCTGCTCGGGGTTGCGGCGTACCTGATCTTCCTCCGGCAGCCGGTCACGGAGTCCACGCAGCTCGGGCTGGACCTTCAGGGCGGCGTCAGCGCGCAGCTCAGGGGATCGCAGACGGGCGGGGGGGACGTCTCGCGGGAGGAGATGGAGCAGGCCTCCGACCTGATCCGGCAGCGCATCGACCGCCTCGGCGTCGCCGAGCCCGACGTGCGGGTCCAGGGCGAGGACCAGATAGTCGTCCAGATCCCCGGCGTCGAGAACCCGCGGGAGATCATCGACATCATCGGACGGACCGCCCAGCTCGGCTTCTACCAGGTCCTCGCCGTCGAGGGGAGCCCGAACACGCCTGCGGAGGAGGTCCAATCGGTCGAGGACGAGCTTGAGGAGGACCTCAAGGACGACCAGGAATTCGAGCCTGGAGAGACGAAGGTTCTCTTCGAGGAGAGCCCCGCGCTCCAGGGCGGCGGCACCGACGTCTTCGGCTACGTGGTCCGCCAGCAGCCGGACTTGACCGGCGAGGCATTGCAGCAGAACGGGGCCAACGTCGCGTTCGATCCGAACAACAAACGGACCGTCTCGTTGCAGCTCACGACGGAGGGCGGGGACCAGATGGCCGAGCTCACCCAGGAGATGCTCAACGAGGCGACGGTCAGCGGGGAGCCGGCCCAGCTCGCCATCGCCCTCGACCAGGACATCCAGAGTGCACCGCAACTGAACGAGGTGCTGGCGGACCAGATCTCGATCTCCAACGACGGACTTCCCGAGGGACTCCCCGAAGACGAGGCTCGCCAACTCGAGACCGTGCTCAACACCGGCGCCCTGCCGGTGAACATGGAGATCATCTCCCAGACCACGGTCGGGCCGACGCTCGGCCTGAGCTCCCTGCGCAGTGGCCTGCTCGCCGCGCTGATCGGGTTCGCCCTGGTGCTGGTGTTGCTCGTCGTCATCTACCGGGCCCTTGGCCTGGTGGCGGCGCTGGCGCTTCTGATCTACGCGTTCTTGATGTGGGGAATAATCGTGGCGGTGCCGGTGACGATGACGCTGCCGGGCATCGCGGGGATCGTGCTCTCCATCGGGGTTGCCGCGGACGCGAACGTGGTGATCTTCGAGAGGATCAAGGAAGAGGTCAGGCGGGGGCGGACCTCGCGCGCCGCGATACAGGCCGGCTACGATAGGGGATTTCGCGCCATCGTGGACGGCAACATCACTACCCTCATCACGGCCTTTATCCTCTTTGCCCTCTCGACGGGCTCGGTCCGGGGCTTCGCGGTCCTGCTCGTGATCGGCGTCGTCTTGAGCATGTTCACCGCCGTCGTGGTGACGCGCGCCCTGCTCGGCCTGCTCTCCGGCCGCGGCGTCCAGCTCTCGCCCGGCATGATGGGCGTCTCCAAGGGCGACATCTCGGCCGAAAGGACGGCGGGGTAGACCGTGTTCCCGAGCGTGGACTTTGTCGGAAAGTGGAGGCGCTGGTTCGCGATCTCCGGCGTTCTGCTCGCGCTCGGCCTCCTCGCCATCGCCATCGGCCGTCTGGACCTGGGGATAGACTTCCAGGGTGGCGCCCAGTTCACGGCGACGGGCGCGGATCGCCAACTAGGCGAGAACGAGGTGACGGACGTACTCCCGCCAGGGATAGCGGAGGAGTCGGTCGTGACCACGCTCGGGAACAACGGCTACGAGGTACGGACGCCCGTCCTGAGCGGGGCAGAGAGCCAGGAAGTAGAGGATGCCCTGTCGGAGGCGCTCGGGGCAGAGGTGAGTGCTACGACCGTGAGCCCGGCCTTCGGGGAGCAGATCAGGAACCAGGCGTTGCAGGCCGTCATTGCGGCTCTGCTCATCATCGTGGCGTTCATCAGCATCCGGTTCGAGTTCTCCTTCGCCATCGCGTCGATGGCGGCGCTGGTGCACGACGTCCTGCTGACCGTCGGCTTCTACGCCATTTTCGGGCGCGAGGTGAGCCTGGTGACGGTCGTCGCGGTGCTGACCGTGCTGGGGTACTCGCTCTACGACACCATCATCATCTTCGACAGGATCCGGGAGAACGCTCCGACGGTCGGGTACAACCGCAGGCGTTTCGACGAGATGGTCAACGCCTCCATCCGGCAGGTGGTGCGGCGTTCGATCTACACGTCCATCTTCACCCTGATCCCGGTGACAGCGCTCCTCATATTCGGCGAGTCCACCCTGAGCGACTTCGCCTTCGCCCTCCTCGTCGGCATCCTCGCCGGCGCCTACAGCTCCATATTTATAGCCCCGCAGGTCCTCTCGCTCTACAAAGCCTGGCGTGCCGGCAGCGTCCAACGCTCTCCACGCTCCGCCTGAACACGGGTCGACTCGCCGCCCGCGCATTACTAGGGAAGGGTCGTATGAACGGTGGCAGGTCAGGTTACGTCATCGTAGGCCTTCTGGTCGTGGCGTTGGCCGTGTGCGCGGCCTTCGCGGTTGTCGCAAGCGCCTGGGTGGATGGTATCGTCGGGGTAGGTCGTGGCTTTACCTTCCTGATCGTGTTCGGCGCGCTCTTCCTTCTCTCCTTGCGGTTCATCCTCGGCACTACGATCGGACTCCCGGGCTTGAGGCGAAAAGGCGCCCCGGCTCTCCAGACGCGGTTCTCCCACGTCGACGACATGACCGGAAGGGAGTTCGAACACTTCATGGCGGAGGTTTTCAGGGCCGGAGGTTACGAGAGCAAGGTTATCGGCTCCAGGGGGGATCAAGGGGTAGATATCCTCCTGCGGAAGGCCGGCAGGCGCATAGCCGTGCAATGCAAGCGCCACGCGAAGCCCGTGAACAACAAGCCCGTGCAGGAGGTCTTTAGCGGCGCCAGATACCACGGCGCCGACGAGGCGTGGGTGGTAGCCCCGGGCGGATACACCAGGGGCGCCCGCCAACTGGCCGACAGGATAGGCGTGGTGCTCTACGACCGCAAGGAGATAAGCCGGGCCATCAAGCGGGCCGTCGAGTAACGCCGGGGGTGGTGCGGCGCGTGCTTGTTATACCGTTCCGCTCTGTTGATGGCATAATGGGGTCATGCCAAAGATACTCTACTCACAGGTAA
>JALZNL010000432.1 GCA_030857715.1 Actinomycetota bacterium
GACCGGCTGCTCGGCCCGAACCTCGCCCACTGGGCCTCCCCGGACAAGGTCCCGGCCAAGCGCCTCAAGACCATGGAAGAGGCCGGAAGGCTCCGGGTGCCGTTTACCACCGGGATCCTGATTGGCATCGGCGAGACGGTCGAGGAGCGGGTGGACACCCTCCTCGCGATACGTGAGGTCCACGAGAAGCACGGCAACGTCCAGGAGTGCATCGTCCAGAACTTCCGGGCCAAGCCCGGCACGAGGATGGCCCTCTCCCCTGAGCCAACCGAGGACGAGATGCTCGCCACCATAGCCCTCGCCCGCCTGCTCCTCCCCCCGGACGTGACGGTCCAGGCCCCCCCGAACCTGGCGGGCCCGAAGGGCGACGCCACAACTTCCTACGCCCGCTACATAGACGCCGGCATCAACGACTGGGGCGGCATCTCTCCGGTCACCCCGGACCACGTCAACCCCGAGCGCCCCTGGCCCCACCTCGAAGAGCTGGAGGAGGCCACGGAGGCGAAAGGCTACCTGCTCCTCGAACGCCTCGCCCTCCATCCCTCCTACGCCCGGGAGGCCGAGACGTGGGTTGACGGGCGTCTGCGCCCCGGCGTGTGGGCCGCCCAGGACGCCGAGGGCTTCGCGAGGACCGAAGACTGGGCGCCGGGCACCACCGATCCCGTCCCCCCCAGGGCCTTCGACGAGGTCCGCGGGCTGCGGCCGTCGAAGGTGCGGCCGAACTTCGCGCGGGCGCTCGCGGCGGCCGGGACCAGGGACCTGCGCGAGGAGGAGATAGCGCTGCTCTTCACGGCGCGGGGGACGGAGATGGAGGCGCTCTGCCGGGTGGCGGACGGGCTCAGACGCGAGGTCAACGGCGACGAGGTCACCTACGTCGTGAATCGGAACATTAACTACACCAACCAGTGCTACTTCCGCTGCCGCTTCTGCGCGTTCTCCAAGGGGCCGAAGTCCCTGAACCTGCGCGGAGACCCGTACCTGTTGGACACGGCGGAGGTGGCGCGGCGGGCGCGGGAGGCGTGGGAGAAGGGCGCCACAGAGGTCTGCATGGTCGGGGGCATCCACGGCAGCTTCACGGGCAAGAACTACATCGAGTACCTGCGGGCGGTAAAGGACGAGGTGCCCGAGATGCACGTCCACGCCTTCACGCCGCTCGAGGTTTGGCAGGGCGCGCACACTCTAGGGATGACGGTCGAGAAGTTCCTGGTGGAGCTAAAAGAGGCCGGGCTCGGGACGTTGCCGGGTACGGCGGCGGAGGTGCTGGACGACGAGGTTCGGGCGATCATCTGTCCTGACAAGATCAACACCGCGCAGTGGTCCGAGGTGATGCGCAAGGCGCACGGGATCGGGCTCTCCGCCACGACGACCATCATGTTCGGCCACGTGGACGGCCCCGTAAACTGGGCGCGGCACCTCATGGTCCTGCGGGACATACAGGCCGACACCGGCGGCTTCACGGAGTTCGTGCCGCTGCCCTTCGTCCACATGGGCGCCCCGCTCTTTCTGCAGGGACGCTCCCGCAGGGGGCCGACCTTCGCCGAGTCGCTCAAGATGCACGCGGTTGGGAGGATCGCGCTCCACGGCTACATAGACAACGTGCAGGTCTCGTGGGTCAAGCTCGGCGCCGAGGGCGCGAAGGCGTGCCTGCAGGCCGGCTGCAACGACCTCGGCGGCACGCTGATGAACGAGAGCATCAGCCGGGCCGCCGGGGCCGGCCACGGCCAGGAGATGCTCCCGGAGGATCTGGAGGCCATGATCCGGGAGACGGGCCGAACACCCCGCCGCCGCAACACCCTCTACGGCGTTCCGGAGAGGACGTACTCAGCCGGTTAAGCGGGTACCAGCTCGTAGAGCGCGTGCCATCGGTCGAGGGCTACAACCGGGTACGCACGGCCGCAGGCCTAAGCGGGAAGGACGCCGGAGTCTCCCGGCAAGCCCTCGATCATCGGGCGGACCCGGTCACAGTCCCGGTAGACGACCAACTCCTCGAGCGGCCTGCGACCGCGCCTCTTGGGAGGGTCACCTTCCGCGTAACCCAACGTAAGCAGCGCGTGGGGCACGAGCGCCGGGTCTAGCCCGAGCGCCTCCAACACTTTTTCCGGGCAGAAGAGCGGGGCGCACATCCAGCCGGCGTCGAGGCCCTGGTCGTAGGCTGCCAGGAGCGCGTTCTGGGCCGCCGCCCCGAGGGACTGGACGGCCATCGTGGTCTCGTGCTGCTGGCGATTCGGGTCCGGGTAAGTATCGAGGTCTTCGAGGTAGAGGCAGAGGAGTACCAGCACTGGGGCGTCCAGCAGACGCCGCCTGGAGCCTTCGAGCCGCTTCTCGACGATCCCAGCCTCCTGCCCATCCATCTCCAGGTTCGAGCGCCACTCCTCACCCATCGCGTCGGCGAGACGCTCTTTGGTCTCGTCTTTGCGGATCACGGCAAAGCGCCAGGGTTGCCTCCCGTGCGGCGAGGGCGCCCACCGCGCCGCTTCGAGCACCCGTTCGACGGCCTCGTCCGAAACCCGTTTCGGCAGGTAACGCCGCACGGATCGGCGGCCCCTGATAGCATCGAGCGTCCGCGGCTCCGTTGACCGTGGTTCATCCAGCGCCCCCCACGAGGCGGAGCTCTCAGTCCGGATCGCGATGACGGGGTGGGTCTCTATCTTCATCTCTTCGTACTGGTGATACTTGCCGCGCAGGAGGAGCACGGCGATGCCGTGCTCCTCCGCACCGGGCCCCAGCAACTCCGCCCGCCCTCGCAGCATGACGAAGGCGAGACGATCCCAGTCTTCGGCGTAGCGGTCGGCGACGAGGGTGACGTTGGGGTTCTCCAGGATGTTGCGGACGCGTTTGAGACGGTCCGGCGGCACGGCTTTCGGCTTCTCGTCCAGGGCGATGTATACGGCACCGGTCCTGTACGCGAAGCAGACGGGGACGGCGTGGGGCCTGCCCCCGGCGTCGGCGGTGGCGAGGCGGGCGACCCGTTGGCGGACGAGGAAGGCGGTCTGCTCCAGAGACAGGACGCCGGAGGCCGCCGTCACGCGGGCTTCGCCCCGACCGCCTCGCGCACCCGCGGGGCAACCTCGGTGGCGAAGAGGCGCAGGTTCTCCAGTGCCTGCCCGTGGGTGACGCCCGGAAGCCGGCCCCAGAAGCAGAAGTGGTCGTAGGGGGCCTCCCGGTAGAGCTCGATCATGCCCTCCGCCACCTCCTCGGGCGTGCCGACGAG
>JALZNL010000433.1 GCA_030857715.1 Actinomycetota bacterium
GCTAATAGCCGCCCTAGAAAGTGATCGAAGCCACGTTGATGATCCGGCCGTGGCCCCGGGCTTTCATGTGCGGGAAGACGGCCCGCGCGCAGAGGAAGTACCCCTTGAGGTTCACGGCGAGGACCTCGTCCCATTCCTCTTCCCTTATCTCCGTCCACGGCCGGATCGGGTAGATGGCGGCGTTGTTCACCAGGATGTCCACGCTCCCAAACTCGCCCGTGACACGTCTGGCCATCTCCTCCACCGAGGAACGGTCGGAGACGTCGGCCTCGAAGGCAACGCAGCGGGCGCCGTTACGCGAGACTCTCTCGGCCACCCGTTCGGCCTTGTCGCGGGCCACATCCACGGCGGCGACCGCGGCGCCGGAGGACGCGAGGGCGGAGCAGATACCCTCGCCCAGGCCCCCGCCGGCGCCGGTCACGATCGCGACGCGGCCCTCCAGGCCGGAGGCGCTCACGGCGCCACCGTCTCGGGCGTCGTCTCCGAGATGGGGACGGCGCGGCCCTCGCGGCCGGAGCGGTAGGCCGCCTCGACGAGGGCCATCGTGCCGAGGGTTGTGTGGCCGGAGATCTCGGGCTCCGCGTCGTCCTGCACGGCCCGCATGAGCTGGCCCATCGTCCCCTTGAAGGCCTGCGGGAACCACTGCTCCTCCCAGCGCGGACTCTCCCACGCTCCGTCCATCCCGCGGGTCGTCCAGTCGATGGTCGAGGGGCTGCCCTCCGGGTAGTCCGGCCAGCCGATGGTGCCCTTGGCGATGCCCTGCGTCCCCTCGACGCGCCACTTGATGCCACCGCCGGCCCACGTGAAGCAGTTGTCGAGGCCGATGGCCCGGAGGCCGTCCGCGTACTCCAGGACGTAGAAGGCCATCCCGTCCTCGTGGGGAAAGTCGTGGCTCGGGTCGGGGCGGAAGGAGGTGACGATCCTCTCCGGGTCGCCGAAGAGGTAGCGGAAGGCGTCGAGGTGGTGGATGGACATGTTGAGGAGCGCGATCCTGCCGTACGGTTTCACGAAGTCCTGCCAGTGCGGCCTGGCGTTCATCACGATCTCCGCCACTACCGCCTCCCCGAGGAGCCCCTCGTCCAGCAAGGCCTTCAGCACCCGCATCGACTGGTCGTAGCGCATGTTGTGGTTGACTCCGAGCTTCACGCCCGCCCCGTCGCACAGGCGCACCATCTCCACGGCTTCCTCCAGGGTGAAGGCGACGGGCTTCTGGGCGAGGATGCCTTTTATGTGGGGCCTTTTCACGGCTTCGCGCAAGATGCCGAGTTGCTGGTCGGGCGGGAAAGCGATGTCCAGGATCTCGACCCTCTCGTCGTCGAGCAGCTTCTCCCAGGTGTCGTGGACGGTCCCGATGCCGCGCTCCTCGGCGGCCGTCCTGGCGTTGGCCGGGGTGCGCGAGGCGATGGCGACCACGTCGAAACCGGCCTCGTTGTAGGAGACGAGGTGGATGTCCTTCATGATAAAGCCCGCGCCTATGCACCCGATGCGGTAGTCCGTCTTCGGCGGGAGGTCCGGCCCGACGCGTCCGGCGAGGTCCAGGGTGTCTTCCATTCCTACGCCCTCACGTCTTCGCGCCGTCGCGGACGCCGAGGTCGGCCATGATCTTCGCGGTCTCCCGGTAGGCCTCTTCCACCCACTCGACGATCCTGTCCGGGTCCGGCGAGTACTCGAGCTCGATGGAGACGGTGCCGGAGTAGCCGGTGTCGGCGATGGCCTTTAGGTACTCCTTTATCGGGGTGACGCCCCGCCCGGCGGGGAGGTCGCCGTGCTTCTCGCCGTCGCAGTCGGAGAGGTGGATGTGCCCGATCATGCCCTCCAGCTTCTTCACGTCGTCAAAAGAAGCGTCCGAGAGGTGCAGGTGCGAGATGTCCGCGTTCGCCTTTACCGCCGGGTGGTCCACCTCGCGGATAAAGCGCGCCAGCTCGTCCACGTCCTTGACCAGCGCCTGGCTGAACGGCTCCAGCTCGATAACCACTTCGAGGCCTTTAGGTTCCGCGTACTCGCCGAGCGTTCTCACGCGGTCGACCGCCATATCCCAGATCGCACCGTTCGGGAACACCTCGCCGTCCCAGAAGTACTCGCCGATCACGAGCAGCAGGTTGCGCGCCCCGAAGAACGCGCCCTGGTCGATGTACGCCCTCGCGCGGTCCATCGTGAAGCGTTCGACCGACGGGTTGAAGTCCACGAGGCCGAAGGCCACGCATACCACAGAGCGGATCGGGAGCCCGACCTCCTCGCAGGTGGACCTGATCTTCTCCCGCGTGGCGTCGTCTACGTCCAGCGGGTCCTCGAAGACGTCGTAGGAGTCGAACCCGATCTCCTTCGCTTTGCGGATGCCATCCTCGAGGCCGACCTTGGTGCCCGCCCACGTGGAGCTGATCATCCCGAGTTCAAGCTGTTGCGCCATCTTTCTCTCTCCTTTCTCCAGCCGCCCGAAGCGACCGCTTGCCAGCACTACCTCTGCCTAACCGGAATCGAGCGGCATCACCTCCTCACGGTAGCCCTCCAGACCGTGGGCTCGCTCCCCGGAACCTCCTCGACCTGTCCCGCGGCAACGAGTTCCCGGGTGTGCGCGCGCAGCGTGCCCGCGAGCTCGTTCTCCATGACGGTGAACGGGCCCAGCTCGGGATTCACTGTTTCGAGCAGCCCGCGCAAACTCAGCTCTCCATGCTTCGCGAGCGCCCCCGAGACCGCAGTTCGGGCGCGGCCCACGAAAAGGGCACTCTCTTCGAGGAATCGGGTAGCCTCTTCACCCTCCATCACATTGTAATGGGCGGTGAGCAGGCGCCGGGGCGAGAGTTCCTGCAGCAGGCGCACCGAACCCTCGTACGCCGCGACGTCGAAGTAGGGGGGCGGGCTGATGATGTTGCCCTTCATGTCGTAGAGCCCGCCGCCCAGCGCCGCGTCCGTGATGATTGCGGTCCCGGAAGAGGGCTCCCACAGACCCACGTGCCCCGGCGAGTGCCCCGGCAGGCGCATCACCTCCACGACCAACTCCGGGCCGAGCCGGAAGGTCTCGCCGCCGACGAGTCGCAGGTCTATGGGAAGGTCGGGCCCCATGGCGTCTCGAAGCCAATCCTTGGCCTCCGGCGCGTAATCGACGTCGTGGTCAGCGTACCAGCCGTAGCGCTCGCGCAGGATGCCCTCGCGGGACTCGATCCAGGGCACGTCCGCCGTGTGCGCGCAGAAGACCGCCCGGGGAGCAGCC
>JALZNL010000434.1 GCA_030857715.1 Actinomycetota bacterium
CCCCGCAGGAAAGAGTTCAGACGGCCAACCAGGCGCTCGCGGAGGGTCCGGGGCAGGAGTTCGAGACCCCGCTCGATGGCCCGGTGGGCCCGGTCCGCCTTGAGGCTGTAGAAGAGGATGCCCGCCGCCAGGGCGAGGAAGGTCAGGCCCGTAACGAGGGCCGTACCGCCGAGGTAGTCCTCCTGTGGGAACACGACGAAGACGAACAGGATCACACAAACCAGCATCAGGCCGTCGAAGGTTCGCTCTACCACGATGCTGGCCGCCACGCCGCTTCTGCTTATTTCGGCGCGCCGGCCCAGGAAGTGGGCCCGGTAGACCTCACCGGCCCGCGCCGGAAGGACGTTGTTGGCCATGTACCCGACAAAGACCGAGGCCATCAGCTCCCTCAACGGGAGCACTTTTTGTACCCGGAGTATGAGCCGCCAGCGCAGCGCCCGGATGGGGAAGCTCGACAGATAAACCAGCGTCGCGGCCACCAGCCACCCCGGCCGGACGGCCCCCAGCGCGCGCAGGGACTCCGAAAAGTCTACCTGCCGCACGGCCAGATAAACGAAAAAGACGCTGACGGAGATCCCGATGGTTCTGTACAGCCAGGGTTTCAGGTAACTCTCCCGCCCTCGAAGGACTCCTCCAAGCGGTCTCCGCACCGCTTCACCGCGACAGACACCCCGACGACATCCTACTCTTCGGGCAGGCGGCGGGTCTCTTTCGGAGCCACGTGCGGTTTGTCATGGATTGGTTCGCTGGGGCGGTTCGTCCCTGGATACGCCTCCGTCGGCGGGCCTCATCCGGGCGAAGGCGAGGACGAGGAGCGTGAGCCCGGCAGCGAGCGAGATCGAAATGCCGAGGCTTAGTGTCCACGACTCGTAGCGTAGTTCTACGGTGTGTTCTCCGGCGGGCACGGGGACCGCGCGAAGCAGGTGATCTGCGCGGCGGACGGGGACCGGTTCGCCGTCCACGTAGGCCTTCCACGCCGGGTAGTAGACCTCGCTCAACACGAGGAGGCCCCGCGTCCCCGTAGAGGTCTTGAGCTCGATCTCGTCCGCCTCGTATTCGGTAACGGAGACGCGGTCGCTGGAGGGATCATCGGGCTCGGCGAGGTTCGGGGAGGGTTCTTCGAGGAGCGCCGTCCGGCGCGGGTCGACCGCGCCGGAGCCGAGCAACTCCAGGGCTCTCGCGGGTCGCGCCCGGCGGGCCGAGTGGACGATCCAGGCCCGCGGCAGCGCGTCTTCGTTCTCCAGTACCTTCACCCTATCGTTCTGGTGGACGGTCGGGTACGCGTACTCCAATTGTCTCAGGTTCTCCGGGCCGTCAGGGTCGATCTCCGCGGGGACGACGACGTAACGGATGTTGAGGAGGTCGAAGAGCGGAGAGCCGGGGCCCTCGGAGAGGACGTTGGAGCCGTGGTAGCCCTGCGACCCGCCGCTCGTGGTCTCCATATACTCATCGTAGCGGGCGAGGTGGACGGAATTGTACCCCTGGACACTGTACAGCCCTTCCCTCAAGATGGCCCGGTTCTCCGCTTCGAGGGCCCGGATGTCCGGGACCCGGAAGCCCGCGTTGTAACCCGCCTCGGGCCTGTAGCCAACGTAGCGCGACAGCCCTCCGTCGTCCGATTGCAGGAACCTGGTGACGTCCGTCGGGGCGTAGTAGGCCCGCAGATCCTTCTTGAATACCTTGCGCCCTTCTTCGAGGGCCTCGTGGCCCTCCAGGGAGGCCAGCCCGGCGCCGAACAGGTCGGCGAACACGACGAGCACGAGCAGCGTCGAGACGATCCCGCGCGCGACCGCCCGCCGCGCGGGCAGCAGGGCGTAAGCCATTGTGAGCAGCAGGACCAGCGCGAGCGCGACGAGGGCCCCCGGCAGGAGCGAGATACCGTGCTCCAACAAGTAGGGCGCCCGCGCCCCCCACGGGCCCGCCCCGGCCGCGTCTTCCGGCCTCTCCAGCGAAGGGACCGGAGTGCTCCTGGTGACGAGAAAAGCCGCGGCCAGCGCGGGCGGCAGGATCAGGTAAGGCGTCCTCGGCCCCCGGCGGCCCAGCACGGTCAGGGTGGCGCCGGCGAGCAGCCCGGCGCCGAGGTAGAAGACGGACATCACGCGTTGGGGGAAGTGGTGATGGAGCGCCTCGAAGCCGGGCAGCAGGTAGAGCCCGGAGTGGAGCGGGGTGGGATCCTTCATGGAGAGGGTCAGGGCGGCCAGGCAGAGGACGGCGAAGTACGGGACGCCGAACCGGCCGCGGCAGATCAGGGGCGCGGACAGGACCAGGGCCAACACTGCGGCGCCGAGGTAGTTGACGTCGGGGATCACGAAGAGGCTCTTCCAGTCCTCGGGCGCCCATCCACCGACGGGATCGGCGTAGCCGCCGGCCAGCCCGGAGAGGGCGTTGTACTCGAGCCGGGGCAGGAAGCCCGCGGCGGCGAGCCCGAACCCGAAGACGAGCACGGCCCCGCCATGCAGGGGGGCCGCCAGGAACCTGCCGGCGACGCCCCGGATGTTCTCCGGCGGGGAGATGAGCGTGCGGTATGCGACGTACCCGCCGAGGGCGAGGAGGGCGTAGTAGGAGCCCTGTCCCAACCAGGAGGCCAGGATCTGGCTCAACGCCAGGCCCGACACGCCCCACCACAGGCCGCGGCCCGTCCAGCGCGGGCTCCGGATCGCCATCTCCGCGCCCAGGATCGCGAGCGGCAGCCACGTAACCACGCTGACGTACGCGAAGCAGCAGGTGTTGCGCACGTACAGGTAGCCCGAGAACTCGTAGGCCACGGCCGCCAGGAGCGCCCCCGCCACGTCCAGCCGCAGCGCCCGCGCGAGACCGTAGGTGAACAACCCGGCCAGCAGCGGGTGCAGAAACATGTACGCCTTGGCCGCGGCGGTCAGCGGCAGCAACGTGAAGAGCAGCATGGCGGGCAGGTAGGACCAGCCCGAGAGGGGATCGGCGGCGAACGGCACCCCCGAGAACAGGTGCGGGTTCCACCCCGGCACGTCTCCCGACCGCAGGCGCTCGCCCAGGTACGAGTACCAGGGATAGAACTGCGTGGCGCTATCTATCCCGACAACGGTCCCGCCGCGCAAAAGCCGCCACTGGGAGATAACCGTGAGGACCAGAAGGAACAGCACCGCCGCAACGTCCACGTACCGACACCCGCCGACCGTGTGTTCTTCGCCTGATGAGTACCTGGAGCGCGGGGCCTCTATTTCAGAGGCCC
>JALZNL010000435.1 GCA_030857715.1 Actinomycetota bacterium
CGAGCCCCCCGAGTACCGCGACTTCTACTCCGAGGGAAACCCGCAGACGCCGGAGCAATTCGTCTCCACTGACTCTTCAGCCGGGGCGATACCCGTCGTCACGCCGTTCAACTTCGGGCGGGACCCCGGTGGGCCCGAGGACAAGACCCTCTCACTCGACATCCCCAAGATAGACGTCGAGGGCATCCCCGTCTTCGATACCGTCTCTGAGGAGAAACTCAGGGACGGCACGGTCCACATCCCGGCGACCGGGTATCCGTGGCAGGATGGGGCCAACGTGTTTATTGCGGGGCACCGCCTCGGGTTTGAGGGCACGCCTTCTTACTACGTGTTCTTCCGTCTGGACGAGCTACAGCAGGGGGATGAGATCCGGCTCACGAACGCCGTCGGCAACGAGTTCCTGTACCGCGTGACGAAACGGACGGTCGTAGGCCCGAACGACGTCGAGGTGATGAACGCGGTGGAGGGCAAATCGCTCATCACGCTCCAGACCTGCACGCTGCCGGACTACGAGGACCGCCTGATCGTCCAGGGAGAGCTGGTCGAAGAACAGGCCTGAACCACCGCGCCACCGTGCTAAGATTTCTCCGTCCGGTCCCCGACGGAGAGCAGGTAGCAGGCTTGCGTTTGAGCGTACTTTCGAGCGGTAGCTCCGGCAACGCCACCTACGTGGAATGCGGCAAATCCGGCCTGCTCATAGACGCGGGCCTCTCGCGCCGCCGGCTCGAGAACCTGCTCGCCCGCGTCGGCAGGAGCCTCGGCAACGTCGACGCCGTCCTGCTCACGCACGACCACTCGGACCACACCTGCGGCGCCAGGGCGCTCTCCAGGGACTGCGGCATCCCCGTGCTGGCCCCTGCTGGCGTGCTGGCGGGCTCCAGACACGTTCCTCCGGATGCCGGAACGGCCGCGGCCGGGGAGGAGCTTGCCGTCGGCGATCTCGTGGTCGCTTACTTCGAGATACCCCACGACTCCCCGACCTACGGCGTCCGGATCTCGGGCGACGGGCGCGTCGTCGCCATGGCGACGGACCTCGGGGAGGCGGGGCCTGAGGTGCTGGATTGGATGCGTGGGGCCGAGGCGGCCGTGCTGGAGGCGAACCACGACCCTGAGTGGCTGGCGGGGGGCCCGTACTCCGCGCACCTGAAGCGCAGGATCTCCTCCCCGCGCGGACACCTCTCCAACCGGCAGGCCGCGCAGGCCGCCACCTCCCTCGCCGCGCACGGCCTCAAAGACCTCGTCCTCGCCCACCTGTCGAAGACGAACAATTCCCCGGCCCGCGCCTGCGGCACGGTGCACGGGGCACTGCGGGAGGCAGGGTACGAAGGCATACGGGTTCGGGCGGCCATCGCCAACCATCCGACGCCCTGGATCGAGGTCGGGGCCCCGGCCGAGGCCCCGGAGTACGTCTACCGCTACGCCCGCGGCGGCGGCCAGCTCTTCGGCATCGAGTGATCCGACGCGCCACCATCGTCGCCGTCGGCAAGCTCAAGGGCTGGCCCGCCGACGGCTGCGGAGACTATGCGGGACGTCTCCGCCGCCACTTCCCGGTCGAGATCGTCGAAGTCGGCGAAGACGACATGAACCGCCGCTCCCCGCAAGAAGTCCTCGCCGCCGAAGGGGAACGCATCTCGAAACGAATCCCTGTCGGCTCCCACGTCGTCGCGCTCGACCGCGAACGCGGAAAACGGGTCGCCTCCGAACACCTCGCGCGACGGCTAGTCTCCTTCGGCGTCTCCGGCCGGAGCCACCTCACCTTGCTCCTCGGCGGCCCTCTGGGGCTCTCCCGCGACCTCCTCGGTCGGGCGGACGAGGTGTGGTCATTCGGGGAGATCACGCTCCCCCACGCCCTCGCCCGGGTCGTGCTCCTCGAACAGCTCTACCGGGCCGTCAAGATCGAGCGCGGCGAGAAGTACCATTGGTGAATAAGAGGTGTCAGGCATCAGGTCTGCGACACGGTACGTTGTTGCGCAAGGCGTGAGATCGTGGGGCAACCCGACGGCGTCGTTGCGGCAGTACGGTTTCTTATGCCGCCGCAGGCGTTTTCCTGAAGCCTGCAACCTGAAGCCTGTAGCCTTAAACCCAACTGCTATATTTACCTATATGCGTTTGCAGATAGACAGGTTCGAGGACGGCGGTTGGGTGGTCGTGCTGGCGTACCCGAACGGGCGGAAGAGCTTCGACGTGCCTAAAGAGTTTTTCCCCGGCGAGGCCTCGGTGGGTGACGTGTTCGACGTGCGGGTCGAACACGACCGCGAGGAGACGGGGCGGTTGGCGGAGGAGAACCGGCGGCTGCTGGACGGGTTTGCCGGGGGCGGCCGGTGAGCTTCGAGGGCCGGCTGGCGGACGACGTCAGGGAGGCGGTCCGGAGGGCCTACGGCGTCGAGCTGGAGAGGGTCCACGTCGAGCGGCCGAACGACCCGGAGCACGGGGACTTCGCGACGAACGTGGCGCTGGCCAACGCGGGGGTGTTCCGGCGCAACCCGAGGGAGGTGGCGGAGAACCTGGTCGGGGCGCTGGAGGCGCCTTATCTGCGGGAGGCCGGGGTCGCGGGGCCGGGCTTCGTGAACTTCTGGCTCTCTGATGAGGCGTTGTGCGGCGAGGTCGGGGCGCTGCTCGAAGCGGGCGGGCGTTTCGGGCGCAGGGAGCCCGAGGGGGAGCCCTACATGTTGGAGTACGTAAGCGCCAACCCGACGGGGCCGATGCACGTCGGGCACGGTCGGCAGGCGGCATTCGGGGACTCGCTCTCCAGGGTGCTCGAGGCGGCCGGGCGGCCCGTGTACAGGGAGTACTACTTCAACGACGGTGGGAACCAGATCCGCATCCTCGGCGAGTCCGTGGCCGCGCGGTACGCCGAGATCCACGGCAAGGAGTGGCCCATCTCCGACCCGGACGCCCTCTACCCGGGCGAGTACATAGGCGAGATAGCCCGGGCGCTCTCGGACGAGAAGGGCACGGCCTACCTGGGCATGCCCGCGGAGAAGGCGCTGCCGGAGATAGAGTCGTTCGCCACCCGCTGGTGCATGGACGACATCGAACGGACGCTCGCCCGGGTTCGGGTCCGGTTCGACAACTACTTTAACGAGAAAGACCTCTACGAGTCCGGGGAGATAGAGGACACGCTCTCCGAGCTGGAGAAGGCCGGGCACGTCTACGAGAGCGAGGGCGCCCTCTGGCTCGACTCCTCGAAGCTCGGGGATGACA
>JALZNL010000436.1 GCA_030857715.1 Actinomycetota bacterium
ACGCCAGCGGAGCCTCGAAACCTCCGGGGAGGTCATGTAGCGATGCGGCCCACGCCGGCGTCCGGGAGCGACCCGGGATAGCACGCGCCAACGTCATAGCGCTCGTGCTGGCCGGCGGCCTCGGCATCCGCATGGGACGCCCCAAGCAGTTCCTCGAGCTCGGGGGCAGGCCGGCGCTCTACCACACCCTCCGGGCCTTCGAGGACGCCGCCTCGGTCGGCAGGATCTACGCCGTGGGCGACGGGCCGCGCGTCGAAGCGCTGGCGAAGGAGGCCGGCATCTCGAAGTACGTCCGTTGCGGAAGACCTGGGGAATTCCGCCAGTTGTCCACGAAGAGCGGCCTCCTTCTCTGCGAGGGGGACCCTGAGACCGTCGTCCTGGTCCACGACGGCTCCCGATGCCTCGTCACCCCAGCCCTCATAGACCGCGTCGTCGAGGCGGCTCTCGGCGATGACGCGCCCGACAGCGTGGTGCCGGCGATGTCCGTCTCCGACACCGTCAAGGTCGAGCGGGACGGAGCGGTCGTCAAGACGCTCGAACGGACGGAGCTTCGGGCGGTCCAGACCCCGCAGGCGTTCCGTCTCGGCCTCCTGAGGCGGCTCCACGAGGCCCCGGACGAGTACCTCGGCGCCGCGACCGACGACGCCTCCCTCGTCGAGCGGGACGGCGGGCGCGTGGTCCTGGTAGAGGGCGAGAGGACCAACATAAAGCTCACCTCGCCCGAGGACCTCGTGCTCGCCGAAGCCATACTCGCCGCGCGAGAGGACCACTCTTGATGCGGGTCGGCCTCGGCGTGGACGTGCACGCCTTCGCGGCTCCCGAAGACGGACGGAGGCTCATCCTTGGCGGGGTCGAGATCCCATCAGACAGGGGACTCCTGGGCCACTCGGACGCCGACGTTCTGGCCCACGCCGTCACGGACGCCCTCCTGGGCGCCGCTGGCCTCGAAGACATCGGCCACTACTTCCCGGACACGGATGCCAGGTGGAGAGACGCCGACTCCATAGGGCTTCTACGCGAGGTGCGCCGAATCGTCGGCGATACCTGGGAGGTTGCCAACGTTGACGCCGTCGTGGTCTGCGAACGGCCCAAGATAAGGGACCACCGCGAAGCCATGCGGGAGAACCTCGCCGGCGCCCTGAGCGTGGACTTCTCGCAGGTCAGCGTGCGCGGCACCACGACCGAACGGCTCGGCTTCGCCGGCAGGGGAGAGGGCATAGCCGCCCAGGCCGTCTGCCTCCTGGAGGGGCGCTAGCCTCTTGGAAGACGTCCGGGTACGCTTCGCCCCGAGCCCGACCGGGATGCTCCACCTCGGCGGCGCCCGCACCGCCCTCTTCAACTACCTCTTTGCCCGGTACCACAGGGGGAAGCTCGTCCTTCGCATCGAGGACACCGACAGGGCACGCAGCACCCGCGGGTTCGAGGAGGCGCAGCTCGAAGACCTCGCCTGGCTCGGTCTCGCCTTCGACGAGGGGCCGCACCGTCAGAGCGGGCGTGGAGGGTTGTACGAGGAGGGGATCGAACGCCTGACAGAAGCCGGCCTGACCTACGAGAGCGAGGACGAAGAAGGACGGCGCGCGCTCTACTTCCGGCCGCCGGAACGGGAGGGGAGCTTCCGGGACGAACTTCGGGGAGAGGTGTCGTTCAGCCGGATCAAGGACTTCGTGATCCGCAAGTCCGACGGCACCCCCTCCTACAACTTCGCCGCCGTCGTGGACGACTGGGACATGGGCATCACACACGTCATCCGGGGCGAGGAGCACCTCCCGAACACGGGACGCCAGGCCCTCCTCTACCGGGCACTCGGCATAACGGAGCCGAACTTCGTCCACCTCGGCGTCATCCTCGGCCCCGACGGCAAGAAACTCTCCAAACGCCACGGCGACGCCGGCGTCGCGGACTACCGGCGCGAAGGCTACCTGCCGGGGTCCCTCGTCAACTACCTCGCGCTCCTCGGCTGGACCCACCCGGCGGGCAAAGAAGAGTTCGCCGACCTGGACGAGCTCGTCCGAGAGTGGGCCCCTTCGCGCCTCGGCGCGAGCCCCTCCACCTTCGACGCAGACCGTCTCCTTTACTTCAACGCGCGGCACATTCGACGCTTGACGGACGACGAGTTGCGCCGGCGCGTCGAACCGTTCCTCGAAGAGCCGTTGCCGGAGGGACGGGAGGCTCCCGCGCTGGAGGTGGTCCGGGAAGAGGCGCGAGTGCTCTCCGACGCGCCGCGTTTGGTGAACGATGTCCTGAACGAGGTGGACCCTACGACCTTCGCCGACGAACTGCCTGACTCTGTCGCAGAGGTTCTTGCGCACACCGCCACGATGCTCGAAGGTCGCCCATTCGGGGACGCCGACGAAGCGAGGGCTTTTGTTCAGGAACTGCGTACGTGGGCCAAAGAGCGTGGCATCAAGACCCGCGACCTGCTCCACCCTCTGCGATTGGCGCTGACCGGACAGAACAAGGGGCCGGAGATTGCTCTCGTACTGGCGGTGCTCGGAACGGAGGAAGCGCACGCGCGGCTAGGGCGGGCGAGAGAGGCTAGACTAAGGTCATGAGCGTACGCGTGCGGGATAGCTTGAGCGGCAGCATGGTCGAGGTCGGGCAGGAGGGTAAGATCGGCCTGTACGTCTGCGGGCCCACGGTCTACGACCACATCCACATCGGCAACGCGCGGGCTCCATTATTCTGGGACGTTGTGGTCCGGTATTTGCGGAGCCGCGATTACGATGTGACGTTCGTCCAGAACGTCACGGACATCGAGGACAAGATCATCAACAAGGCGAACGACGAGGGCGTCTCCTGGCAGGAGATCGTCGACCGCTACACCGACTCCTTCCACGAGCGGCTGGCATTGCTCGGTATCGGCCCGCCCGACGTGGAGCCGCGGGCCACGGAGCACATCCCCGAGATGATCTCCCTGATAGAAGACCTCGTCGAGAAGGGCCACGCCTACGCCCCGAGCGAAACTAACGGCGACGTCTACTTTTCCGTCGAGAGCTATCCGAGCTACGGCGCCCTGAGCCACCAGCGCCCGAAGGAGATGCGGGAGACGGAGAAGGGCCAGATGGAAGACAAACGGAGCCCGCTGGACTTCGCGCTCTGGAAGGCGTCGAAGCCGGGCGAGCCGTCCTGGGACAGCCCGTGGGGGCCGGGACGTCCCGGATGGCACATCGAGTGCTCCGCGATGGTCGAAAAGCACCTGC
>JALZNL010000437.1 GCA_030857715.1 Actinomycetota bacterium
GGTCAGAAAGAGGTCCTTTATGGAAGCCGGTACCCCGTCGAGTCGCCCTCTGGACTTCCCCGTTCGGTACCGTTCTTCCGACTCCCGAGCCTGGGCTAGTGCTTGCTCCGCGTCGACGAGAACATAAGCGTTGACGCGCGGGTTGTACAGCTCGATCTGGCGGAGCGCCGCCTCGGTAGCCTCGACCGGGGAAAGCTCCCGTTCCCGGTACAGCTTCAACAGCTCCGTGGCGGGAAGAAAGGCTATTTCCCTCATCCGAAAGGACCGCCCTTGGTCGGATCGTCCCTTCCCGGGAAACGATCTTCGATCACCACAACGCTCGCGCTACCCGTAGGAAGCATAGCCCCGGTCCTTATCGACGACGTTGAGCAGCTCGTCGCCCCGCTCCCAGCGCCGGAAGTTCTCGGCGAACAGCTTGCCTAGCGCCTCGAGCCAGCCGACGAAGTCGCCGGACATGTGCGGCGAGACCACGACCTGGGGCATCTCCCACAGCGGACTGTCCTCGGGAAGCGGCTCCTCCGAGAACACGTCGAGGGCGGCCCCCGCGATCCGTCCCTCCCGAAGCGCCTCAACCAGCGCGGGCTCGTCGACAATAGCCCCTCGTCCGACGTTTATGAGCCGCGCGCCGGGCTTCATCCGCCCGAACCGGGCGGCGCCGAACATGCCCCGCGTCCGATCCGTGAGCGGTGCCGCAATGACGACGTAGTCGGCGTCCGGAAGCGCCTCATCGAGTTGCTCTGAGGAGAACACCCGCCCGAAGTCCGCATCCTCCGACCGGGAGGTCCTGGCCACCGCGCTCGCCTGCATCTCCAGACAACGGGCCTGTCTGGAGATCATCCGCCCGATGGGACCGGCGCCCACCACGAGCAGCTTCTTGCCGGCGAGCATCTCGGTCTCCCGGTGCACCCACTTACGCCGCCGCTGCAACTCCAGGCTCCGACGGAAGTCCTTGGCAAAAACTAGCATCAGCCCGAGTACATACTCGGCGATCGGACGGTCGAAGATCCCGCGCGAATTTGTCACGGTGATCGCGCTTTCGACCAGTTCCGGGAAGAGAACCGCGTCCACCCCCGCACCGGCCACGTGGACCCACCGGAGCTTGTCCGCCCGGGGCCACGCGTCCCGCAACTCGGTGGAGCGAAAGTCCCACACGAAAACAACTTCGGCGCCCTCGATCCGCCGCACAAGCTCTTCGGACCCCTCGGCAAACCGCAAAGATGCTTGTTCCGACACCCTCCCTATTCCCGGAGGGGGGTCATCGCTTTTTGCCCCCAAGATCACAACAGAGGGTAACCGCCCGCTCCCCTTCTTTAGGTCCATCTTCCCCCACTCGTAACCGAAGTGGCCCATCCCGATCCCAGATTACCTGATTTTGTAAGATTGTCAACAGTAAGCGCATCTTCGTTGGTGTGTATACTTGGGGCGGTTGTTGTCCGAGGAGCATTGACCTTGGGTGGCACCTACGGCCGAGGGCAAGGTTTGGAGGGTGAGGTGGCGCGGGGTTTCGAGAGTCTCGAACCTGTCAACCAAGAGACCACTGCGGGCGCCATCGCGGGGCAGATCCGCGCTCGTATCATGGATGGCACCTTCCCTGCGGGGTCTCAGTTGGGAGAGGTTCAGCTGGCCAACAGGCTCAACGTCAGCAGGGGTCCGATTAGGGAGGCGCTCCAGCGTCTCATCCAAGAAGGTTTGCTCGAGAACAAGCGCAACCGCGGTGTCTTTGTAGTATCCCTGGGCTACGAGGACGTGGCCGACGTCTACCTAGCCAGGAGGGCCGTGGAGCGGGCCGCGGCAGAGCTCCTCATCCTCAACGCGGACGAAGAAGTCTTCGATCGGCTCGAGGAGTCGGTGCGCGACATGTCCATCGAAGCCGAGAGGGGGCGGTGGAAGGAGCTCGCCCACGCCGACCTCCGCTTTCACGAGCTGATGGTGCGCTCGTCGGGCAGTAAGCGTCTGAGGAGGATGTTCGGCACCCTCTTGGCCGAGACGAGTGTGTGCATCGCTCAACTCGAGTCCGCGTACCCGGTGCGCGCGCGCCTCGTCGAGGAGCACAGCGATCTACTCGGCGCCTTGCGTAGAGGGAATGAGGAGAAAGCTCTGCGACTCATCGACGCGCATCTGGAGGACGCCGTCGCAGATCTGACGAACGCCAAGAACAGGGGTTCTGCCCGCCGGCGGACGACAGCGCACGACTGACGGCGAGCGCGGATTTTGGTGCCGTTGAGGTACCCGACACAAAGAGCCGGTACAGTTCTCCGGTCCTTCTAGTAGCCGTGTAAGAAGCGCCATAACCGCCGCCTCGACGTGTGCGGGGCGCCGGCGCGAATGTCCGTCTTCTCCGAGCGCGGACACGAAAATGCCTGCCCACCTGCCAAAAACGGGTTGAGACCACTTCCGATGATCGAGATGGAATGGCACTTTCAGGGTGAAGACTACCGGTTGGGCCGGGGTGTGGAAGTCAGCGCCGACGACGATGGCCTCCGTGTCAACTGCGGGGACGTTACTGCTGGCCGAGCCCGCTATCAATTGAGCCATTCACCGTGCCACTTATCGGCTCTCCCGATCTTTGCGTGAACGGCGCTCTGCAAGAACACTGCACAAAGGCTACACTAGCCATCGGGCACGCTGGAGTTCGGACGCTGAAGGCGGAAGTTTTCGTCGGAGCCGGGGTCGGTCGATGGGTCCGCGGCACGAAGGAGCGGGAACGATGGAGCAGGCAACGCGGGTCACGGTGATCTACGACGTTCACGGCAACCTGCCGGTCCTGGAGGCGGTACTCTCGAACGTGGAGCGCGTGGAGCCCGACCTGGTCGTCGGGGGGGACGCGGCCTCGGGGCCGATGTCCGCGGAGGTACTCGACCGGCTGGCGGGTATGGGGGACCGGGTCCGGTGGGTGCGCGGCAACGCCGACAGGGAGGTCGTCTCGGCCTACGACGGTGGGCGACCCGCGATCGAGGCTCGCATGTTTGCCCGTTGGAGCCGTTTCAATAGCGAGAGGGACTTCTATCGCTACGCCGACACCAAGCTGCGGGATGCCTTCCCTACCCTCCCCGAGCGCTCGCAGTTCAACCGCTCGGCGCGCTCTTGCACAGAGCTCATCGAGGCTTTCGCCTTACACCTTGCGAGTCTTCTCACGGACCCACGAAGAAAGCACCCTTACCAAGCTCTCGACAGCTCGGCGATGCCCATCCGGGAC
>JALZNL010000438.1 GCA_030857715.1 Actinomycetota bacterium
TACGCGCCGCGCGCGGCATGTGGAAAGACCGCGACGACCTACCCGACTTCGAGGCGTTGCGACGGGAGTTCGACGAGCGTGGCGAAGCCGCCCCAGGGCGGTAGCGTATGGCCGGGCGGCTGCTCATGGACACTGACGTGATGATCGAGTACCTTAGGGAACGGAGCGAAGCCGTAGAGTACCTGGAAAGCCTGACCTCGGACCTCTACCTCTCGGTGATCTCGGTCGCGGAACTGTTCGCCGGCGTCAAGAACGACGAAGAGGAGAAGTCCCTGAATCAGCTCCTCCAGGCGTTCGTCATCTTGCCCGTAACGGAAAAAACAGCCCGGCTCGGCGGACTCTACCGAAAAGAGTACAGACCCAGCCACGGCACCGGTCTCGCGGACGCCCTGATCGCCGCGACCGCCGAAGAGAACGGCGCGGATCTCGCAACCTTCAACCGGCGTCACTTCCCGATGGTATCCAGGATCACGGTGCCGTATGAACGATGACACGGAGACTGGCAGGACCATCCGCGAAGTAGCCCGCGAAAAGACCGACCTCTCCGAAGAAGATAGGGTGACGCGGGAGGCCCGCAGCACATTGATGGGTGCCGCGAAGGACGGCGACCCCGCGAAGAACCCGGGAGGGCTGTGATGAGCAAGGACTACTCCTCACCCGTATCCCAGTTGCTGACCTTCGGGGATTGTCGCGGGTTCGGAGAATGGCCGAACTACCTGGACCTCGGCCTGGGTCCGGAACACGTCGACGAGCTGATCGAGATGGCTACGGACGAGGAGCTGAACTGGGCCGACCCGGATGATCTCGGGGTCTGGGCGCCCGTTCATGCCTGGCGCGCGCTCGGCCAACTCCGGGCGACCGCGGCTATCGAGCCGCTCCTCCACCTGTTCCACGAGTTGGAAGACAACGATTGGGCGTCGGACGAGCTTCCCGTGGTCTACGGTATGATCGGCCGGGAGGCCATCCCCGCGCTCTCGCGTTACCTGGAAGACGAGCGATACGGGCTGTATCCACACATCGCGGCCGCCGGCAGTCTCGAGCAGATCGGCCTCACGGACCCATCCGCCCGCGCCGCGTGCGTGGAGGTCCTGAGCCGGTCACTGGAGCGGTTCGGGGAGAACGATCCCAGCCTGAACGGCTTCCTCGTCGGCTACCTGCTCGACCTCCAGGCCGTGGAGGCTGCGCCCGTGATGGAACGCGCCTTCGCCGGCGGCCACGTGGACGTCCTGGTCGTCGGCGACTGGGAGGACGTGCAGGTGGAACTTGGCCTCAAAGCGGCCAGGGAAACCCCGCGAGCCCGCGCGTTTCCCATGCTCTTCGATGCGCCACGGCAGGATACCCGAAAGTACGACGCGTCCCGGCGTACGGCCGGTGCGGACGAGCCCGCGGCGAAGGCTAAATCCAAGCGCAAACAGGCAAGAGCCGCGCGCAAGAAGAACAGAAAGCGGAAAAAGAAGAAGTGACCCGGCGGATGAGAGGCCGGCGCGAAGATTCCTGACGGCAGCCGGGTTCGAGGAGAACCCGCAAGAATGCGAGTCAGTTGGATACACTTGACGCCCAGAAGATGAAGGAAGCCTGGCAAGTGTGCTGGAGCAAGCGTTGGTAGAATCGTTCATAAGGCTATGCCAACCGCAATGCGATCCGGTCCTTATCGTTGCTTCTTCTACGCCGGTGACCGCGAGGAGCCGCCGCACGTACACGTCGAGCGAGACGTCAACGTCGCCAAGTTCTGGCTGGATCCGGTCAGGCTCGCCGGCAGCGGAGGATTCAGGAGTGCCGAGATCGGGCGCATTCAGAGGCTGGTAGTGGAACATCGAGAGGACCTGCTAAGGAGTTGGGATGAGTTCTTCAACGACTGAAACCGCCGTCGTTCGCGCCGAGACAGTCGTCATTACGGATGATGCGATCTCCGTTGAGCTATCCGACGGGCGTTCGATCTCCGCGCCGCTCGCATGGTATCCGCGTCTCCTGCACGGCACGCCTGAAGAACGCTCGGACTGGCGCCTGGTCGGCCAGGGCACGGGGATCCACTGGCCCGTACTCGACGAGGACGTGAGCGTACAAAACCTCCTGTCCGGTCAAGCATCGGGGGAGAGCCAACGTTCGCTCAAACGGTGGTTGGCCCAGCGCGCCCCGGAATCCGGAGTCGAGCCAGAGAAGTAGAGTTGTGTTGAAGTACAGAGGTTACACGGGGCACGTCGAGTTCGACGATGAGGCAAGGCTCTTCCCCGGCGAGGAACCGGAGGAGGCGTGACTCGGTAGACGACTACCTGGAGTTCTGCGGGGAACGTGGCGAAGCTCCCGCAGGGCGTTAGTAGCTGGCCGGGCGGCTGAAAAATAACAGCGAACATCGTACACTTTTCCTATGAATGCGGAGTATACGGCGGTGCTGAAGCAAGAAGGCGATTGGTGGATCGGTTGGGTGGAAGAAGTTCCGGGCGTCAACTGCCAGGAACGCACCAAGGCCGACCTCTTGACCAGCCTTAAAGAGATCCTCTCCGAGGCGATCGAGTTCAACCGTCAGGAAGCGATCAGCGCCGCCGGCGAGCAGTTTGTGGAAGAACGCATTGCTCTCTGAAGCGCCGCCAGTTGCTGCGTCACCTGCGCGGTAACGGTTGCGAGCTACTTCGAGAGGGCGGCAACCATTCCTGGTGGCACAACCCGGCGCAGAACCGTCGGTCCGCCATCCCTCGCCACACCGAGATCAACGATATTCTGGCTAACAAGATCTGCAAGGACCTTGGCGTCCCGTCCATCAAGTAGGATCAGGAGAGACGCTTCGATGGTGGCTCCGCTGATATACGGCCAGACGGTTTAAGCTTCAGGGACCGGAGAGCTTCGGAAGGTCGGTGATGTGTCGTTGGCTGTTAGTCCAGAGCCCGTTCCGCTCGTAACCGAGGTGGACGGCGTGGTACGCGTCGGGACGACGCTCGCTCCGACCCGACCGGGATACGCGACCGCTTGCTCGCGCGTCACTCCGGATAAGGTCGTATGCTGCGTCTGGCAGCCGATGAGAACTTCAGCCTTGCGTAGATGGTGAAACTGCCAAATCCCTGGGAAGCCGTTGTGGACCTCCGCAAGCTCCACGGCTACTGCTTGAGCCCGCATCATCCGCGCGGCAGGCACAAGGGAGGTATCGTCAAGAGTTGTGGATCGGCTTCTCCGGTCACGCGGCTACCTTCGCTT
>JALZNL010000439.1 GCA_030857715.1 Actinomycetota bacterium
CTCCAGAAGGGCGAGTACCCACCCCCGGAGTTCTCCCGCCCCGAGGTCATAGAAGTCCTCATGGAGGGCCAGAAGACCGCCTAGAAGAATCTTTAACATTTGTTAAACTGGGTCGCGGTAGCAACAACAAGCAACTAAAAGCAACTGCAAGTAAAGGAGAGATTAGGATGGAGAACGGGACGAGGCGCGGCGGTTTCACGTTGTGGTTCACGGGGCTGTCCGGCGCGGGCAAGACGACCATCGCGGAGATCGTGGAGCACGATCTCCGGATACGGCGCGTCAAGATCGAGGTATTGGACGGGGACATCGTGCGGACGAACCTCTCCAAGGGGCTCGGCTTTAGCCGTGAGGACCGGGACACTAACGTCTTGCGGATCGGGTTCGTGGCCGACCTTCTCACGCGCAACAACGTTGGCGTGATCGTCTCGGCCATCTCGCCGTTCAAGGAGGTCAGGGACCAGGTCAGGCGCAACGTGGGCGAGGGCTTCATAGAGGTCTTCGTGGACGCGCCGCTCGACGTGTGCGCTGATCGGGACGTCAAGGGCCTCTACGCGAAGGCCTTCAGCGGTGAGATCCCGCAGTTCACCGGCGTTTCGGACCCGTACGAGGCGCCCGTCGCCCCCGAGCTCCACATAAAGACCAACGAGGAAGAGCCGGCCGAGAGCGCCGCGCGGGTCGTCCGGTACCTCGAGGAGCAGGGCTACCTCCAGCCTGTTCCGGAGTTCAACCGGGTCTAGGACGTGTTCGACGCCACGCCCACCCTCTTCGGCCTGTTGGTCGGTTTCCTGGTAGGCCTAACGGGGGTGGGCGGCGGCTCTCTGATGACGCCGTTCCTGGTGGCCGGGCTCGGGGTTCCGGCCCCGACGGCCGTCGGGACGGACATGGTCTTCGCCACCCTCACGAAATTTACCGGCTCGGTGCAGCACTACCGGCAGCGGTCTGTGAACCTCGAGGTGGCGATGTTCCTCGGGTTCGGGAGCATTCCTGCGGGGTTGCTCGGGGTGGCGACGCTGGAGTGGATGGAGCACTTCCTCGACCCGGAGACGCTTACGTCTATCATGATCACGATCATAGCCTGCACGCTCGTCCTGGTCGGCGCGTCCCTGATCTACCGCAACTACTTTATGCCGAACCGCAGCGACGAGCCGAAGCCGGGGGTCTGGGACGGCAAGGGCAGGATGAGCAACAGACGCCGCACGTACACTGTCGTCTTCGGCGCCCTCGGGGGCTACCTCGTCGGCCTGACCTCCATCGGGTCCGGCAGCGTGATGGCCGTGATCCTGCTCCTTCTCTATCCCCTGGCACCGGCCATCGTCGTCGGCACGGACATCGCCCACGCCACGGTCCTCTCCCTGGTCGTAGGCCTCGCGCACATGACACAGGGCAACGTAGACTTCGGCCTTGCAGGCTCGCTGCTCCTGGGCGGCATCCCCGGCGTCCTTGTCGGCAGCCGCATCGCACCCAGGATCCCAGGCAAACCCCTCAAGACGGTCCTCGCCGTCATGCTCATCTTCGTCGGCCTCCGACTGCTCCTCTCTTAGCGCGTTACTAAACCTGGGCATCGGAAAACCGTTGTGGGACGGTGGTGGCTTCTGAGGTTAACCCGTATCTTCCGAACTGTGAGTTTCGGCTTGCTGGCGGGCCTGCATCGAGAACATCAGCTTGCCTAGCATCCCCGCCAGGTGTTGGCGCTCTTCCTCGCTCAACGCATCGAGCAGGCGCTCTTCGCCCTCCACATGCGCCGTGACCGCGTCCTCGATAAGCTCTAAGCCTTCCGTGGTAAGGCGTATCCTCACCCCCCGACGGTCGTCCGGATCGGGCTCGCGGGCGACGAGACCGCGCTCCTCCAGGCGGTCGATCCGGTTGGTCATCGCCGCAGAAGAGAGCATCATCGAGCGGTAAAGATCGGTCGGCGTGAGGCCGTAAGGCTCTCCCGCCCTCCGTAAGGCCGCCAACACGTCAAACTCCCCACCGTTCAAGCCGTAGCGACCGAACGTCTGCGCCAACAAACGGTCCAACATCCTCGCAGCACGGGAGAGGCGACCGAATACACCCATCGCCGAAACGTCGAGGTCAGGCCTCTCTACGGCCCATTGCCGGAGTATCTGCTCCACGGCATCGTTTCCATCGGCTCCACTCTTCATACGTCCATTCTACCCTTTTCCGTCAAATAATTTGACATCGAGACACTATAATAGTATCTTGATATCGAGATATACGGCGTCAAGAGAAAGGGGCAAATGATGGGAAAAGCCGACTCCAGGTTGGGCGTTACGCTTGCCACGGCGCTGGCCCCGGCGGTGTGGGGCAGCACTTATCTGGTCACGACCGAGATGCTGCCGGCGGACAGGCCGCTTCTGGCCGCGGCGGCGAGGGCGCTGCCGGTGGGTCTCTTGCTGGTCCTCGTCTTCGGGCGTCTGCCCGAAGGCAGGTGGTGGTGGAGGTCGTTCGTGCTCGGATTCTTGAACATCGGGCTGTTCTTTGCGCTGCTATTCGTGGCGGCCTACCGTCTGCCGGGAGGGGTGGCGGCCACGGTGGGAGCCGTGCAGCCCCTGTTGGTTGCTGCTCTGGCCGGGCCGCTGTTGGGCGAAAGGCTGTCGGTAGGAAAGGCAGTGGCAGGGGCTCTCGGGGTCGTGGGGGTCGCGCTGCTCGTGTTGCGGGCCGAGGCGGCGCTGGACGCGGTCGGCGTCCTCGCGGCGCTGGCGGGGGCCGTCTCCATGGCTACGGGCGTGGTGCTTACCAAGCGGTGGACCGAGAGGCTTGGACGCCCGGCGTCGCTTTTCGCGTTCACGGCCTGGCAACTCGTGGCGGGAGGAGCGGTGCTGGCGGCGTTGGCCCTGGCCGTGGAGGGGTTGCCGCCGCGCCTCACCGTCGAGAATGGTACCGGCTTTCTCTACCTCGGGGTGGTGGGAACGGCGCTTGCCTACGCGCTGTGGTTTCGCGGCATAGAGAAGCTGCCGGCATCGGCGATCTCGTTTCTGGGCCTCATGAGTCCTCTGTCGGCGAGCGTGTTGGGTTTTGTGGTGCTCGGTCAGGCGTACACGTCCTGGCAGGGAGCCGGGGTGGCCCTGGTGCTCGCAGCGGTGCTCCTCGGGCAGATGGGCGGGGCCGGAAGAGGTGGAACGCCGTCCCCCTCCCATAAGCACCGGCGGCCAAAGGCGCGAGACGAGGTTGCCTGTGACAC